>NZ_MWJN01000083.1:0-39357 GCF_002027145.1 Microbispora sp. GKU 823
AACCTCGACTGGAACAAGACCATCACCCCCGGACAGTCCATCCAGATCGGCTTCAACGGCACCTACACCGGCGCCAATCCCAAACCCACCGCCTTCACCCTCAACGGCACCACCTGCTCGTGATCCCCCATCTCGCGGTCCGGCGCACCCGGGTGCGCGGACGCCCGCAGAGAGGTGACTCCCATGTCCGTCCAGGGTCTCCGTAAAGCCGCGGCCGTGCGAGCCGGTCTCCTGGGGGCCGGCCTCGCAGGCGCCGGGCTCGCCCTCGCCGCCGCGGCCCTCCCGCCGGCCTACGCGGCGGCCGAGGACACCACGCCGCCCAGCGCGCCGGGGGCGCTGCGGGACTGTCCCCTGCCCGCGGCCCCCGGATCGGGCCTCGGCATCGGCGTGTCGCTGTGCTGGGGCGCCGCGACCGACGACGTCGGCGTCACCGGCTACGACATCCAGGTGAAGCAGAGCGGCGTCTTCACCACCGTCCGCACCACGACCGGCCCCGGTTCCATCGTCAGCGGCCTCACTCTCGGCAGTCGTACACGTTCCGGGTGATCGCCCGGGACGCGGCGGGGAACGCGGGCCCGCCGTCGAACGAACTGACGGCCACGGCGAACTACCTCAGCGGCATGCCGCCGTCCAGTCCCCCGCCCAGCCCGTCGCCGATCGACCGGACCCCGCCGACCCGCCCCGAGGGCCTGGTCACGCAGAGCGTCTACGTCAACGGCGCGGTCGGCCTGGCCTGGACGCCGTCCACGGACGACGTCGGGATCTCCACCTACGAGGTCCACGTGTGGACCGGCGGCGCCTTCCTGCGCGCGCAGCAGGCCACGATCGACATGCGGGCCGACCAGGTCACCGCGGTCGTCACCGGCCTCACCGCCGGGCGCGACTACCTGTTCTACGTGGTGGCCCGGGACCGCGCGGGCAACCTCAGCGCGCCCTCCGACCTGGTCCGCGCCCGGGCCATGGTCGAGCCGCCCGCCGCCAGCCCGAGCCCCGGGACGGACACCACGCCTCCCGGCACGCCGACAGGGCTGGCCACCGTCAGCGGGATGTCCATCCCCGGCGGAGTCTTCCTCGCCTGGAACACCGTCGGCGACGACAGCGGGGTCCCGCCCCGTTACGACCTGTTCCGCCGGACCGAGAACGGCTACGCGTACGAGGGCGAGAACGCCACCCCCCGCGACATCGTCTCCGGCCTCGAAGGAGGCAAGCCGTACACCTTCCAGGTCGTCGCCCGCGACGCGGCCGGCAACCTGAGCAACCCCTCGGCGCCGTACACGGCGATCGCGCAGCCCGGCGGAACGTCCTCGCCCAGCCCGTCGCCGTCCCTCGGCCTGTCGCCGTCCCCCAGCCCGTCGGCGTCCCCGTCGTCCGGTTCCGGGTGCAGGGTGACGTACGCGACCACCACCTGGGACGGCGGGTTCACCGCCACCGTCACGATCACCAACACCGGCACCGCCGCCATCGACGGGTGGCGGCTCGGCTTCGGCTTCCCCCTCGCCTCCCAGCGGGTCACCAACGGATGGTCGGCCATCTGGGCCCAGTCCGGCACCGCTGTCACCGCCGGGAACTACGAATGGAACAAGACGATCAAGCCGGGCCAGTCGGTGTATCTCGGCTTCAACGGCGCCTACACCGGCAGCAACCCCGAACCGGCCGCCTTCACCCTCAACGGAGGCGCCTGCACGACGACGTGACGAGCCGCGACCGGTGCCGTCCGCATCACCGCACCACCAATCGTGGAGCACCGATCTGTCATACCACGCTTCTACTAAGTAGAATTCTGGTATGACTGCCGACATGACCAGCATCAAAGTTCCCAAGGCGCTCCGCGACGAGCTCAACGAGCTGGCCGACCGGGGAGGACGCGGGACGACGTTGGCCGACGTGCTGACCCAGCTCCTCGAAGAGCACAAGACGACCCGGCTTCGTCAGCGGCTGGCCTTCGAAGAACTCCTCGCACGGGCGAAGGCGGACCCCGACGCCGTCGCCAAGGCCGACCGCATCGCGCAAGGGGCGATCGAGCACCTGCGGCGGCCCCAGGCTTCATGAGCGTCGGATACGTCCTCGACGACGTCACGATAGGCGAACTCGGCAGAGGTGATCTGGTCGTGGCGAACCTCATCGCGGCCTTGGACGAGCACGCCGTCCGCATGAGCGTGCCCGTCATCGCACTCGCCGCGGCGCAGCACACCCTGAGCGAAGCCCAGACCGAGGCCGTCCACGGAATGATCCACCGGCTGGGGCACGTCCGGCTGGAGCCGGTCGCCTCCACCGAGGACGTGCTCCGCCTGTCGGCGGTCTCGGTGCATCTGACGGAGCAGCAGGACATGGCGGCGGCGCACACGGTCGCCGTGGCCCGGTATCTCGGCTTCCCGGTCCTCGCCGCCGACCTGAAGCGATGGGAGCCGGTGCGCGCGCACCTGCCGTGGCAGATCGACATCTACGAGATCAGTGATTCGGACTGATTTCCGGATCGGCTTGCGGGCGCCTGGGATGATACGGGGATGACCGACGCCCTGCCCGGGCTTGAGCCCGGTGCCGAACCCGGCACTGCACCCGCGCCCGCCGCACCGCCGCGCCGGGTCGCCGGATACGAGATCGAGGACGAGTTGCGTGCGGCCGGGGCGGTCCACATCGCGGGGGTGGACGAGGTCGGCCGCGGCGCATGGGCGGGCCCGGTGGTGGTCTGCGCCGCCGTCACCGCCTTCGGCCCGCCGCCCGAACTGCCGGGACGCGGGCAGCGCACCGTCCGGCTGACCGACTCCAAGCTGCTCGGCCCGGCCCAGCGGGAGGCGTTCGCCGAGGTCCTTCCGGACTGGCTCACCTGCCACGCGTACGGCGCTTCGGCCCCTGAGGAGATCGACGAGGTCGGCATGACCGAGGCGCTGCGCCGGGCCGCGTGCCGGGCGCTGGAGGCCCTGCCGCTGCGGCCCGACGTGGTGCTCCTCGACGGCGCGCACGACTTCCTCGGCCGGCCGTGGCGGGTGCGGTGCGAGGTCAAGGCCGACCAGCGGTCGGTGTCGGTGGCCGCCGCGTCGGTGCTGGCCAAGGTGCACCGCGATCGCCTGATGGCGGAGATCGGCGAGGAGCACCCGGCGTACGGCTTCGCCGCCAACGCGGGCTATCCCTCCCCCGTGCACCAGCAGGCGCTGGCGGAGGCCGGGCCGACCCCGCACCACCGGCTGTCGTGGTCCTACCTGGACGACCTGCCCCAGTGGCGGCACCTGCGCAAGCACCGCGACCCTCTCGCCGGCTCCGGCCAGATGACCCTCCTCTGACGCACCCCCGCCGGGCGTCGGAACAAGGGCCCGGCGGGGCGCTCAGGTACCGACGGTCAGTCAGCCTGGGGCGGAACGGCGCAGGTCACGGCGACGGTGGTCCGCGTGCGGTGCCCGGCCGCGCCCTTCTCGGTCGTGCCCTTCTCCGCCGTGGCCCTGCCCTCGGGGGCCGTCCTCTCGGTCGTGCCGCTCTCGGTGGTGCCCTTCTCCGGGGCATCGGGCGCGCTCTCGGTCGTGCCCTTCGCGGCGGTGCCGGGCGCTCCCAGGTCCGCACCGGGATTGGCGGGGATGGCCGGGACGGCGCGCACCCGGTCGCCGGGCTTCAGTTCCCGCAGTCCCGTGCCGTCGTCGAGCAGGAGCTTGCCGTCCCTCTCCACCACCTTCAGGGTCTGCGAGCAGGAGGACGTCACCGGAACCCCGGTCCTCCCGCCGGAGGCCCCGTCGGCGTTCGCGGCGGCGGTGAGCGTGGCGGCGAGGGCAGCCCCCAGCCCGATCGCCACCAGCCCCGCCCGCATGCGCTTGCTGATCACCTAGGTCTCCTTCTCCTCCCCCGCGCGGGACCGTACGGAGACGACGGTGCCGACGGGCACCTGAAGCCACGCTGAAGCCGCCTGAAGGATCTTTAGCGTGGCTTCAGGTGCCGCCTGCGATGGTGTGGGGCATGCGTGTGCTGCTGGTGGAGGACGAGCGGCGGCTCGCCGAGCTCGTGAAGAGCGGTCTGGCGGACGAGGGGTTCGCCGTGCTGCACGCCCTCGCACGGCGGGCGGGCGAGGTGGTGTCCAAGGCCGACCTGCTCGCGCAGGCGTGGGACTTCGCCTACGACGGCGACCCGAGCATCGTGGAGGTCTACGTCAGCGCCCTGCGCCGCAAGATCGACGCGCCCTTCGGCCGTTCGTCGCTGGTCACGGTGCGCGGGGCGGGCTACCGGCTCGACGGGCATCGGTGATGCCCCGCCGCGCCCGCCCGCGCGCTGGTCGGTGCGGCTGCGCGCGACGGTCGCCGCCACCGCCATCGTCGCCGTCGCCCTGGGCGGCGCGGCGGCCGTGCTGACGGCGGTCCTGCGGGCCAGCCTGGAGCAGAGCACGGCCGAGCAGGCCCACCGGCGGGCCGCGCAGGTCGCCGCGATCCTGGCCGTCCCCGCCTCACCGGTCATGCCGCCCGGCTCCTCGGCCTCACCTGACACTTGCCGCCGCTCTAGCGCGGCGGGGCGGTCGAGCGGCGGGCGATCAGCTCTATGGGGCCGTCGAGCACCTCGGCCACGCTGTCGTCCGGCTTGAGGCTGCCGAGCAGTTCGACGCCGCGACGGCCCAGCTCGGCGAGCGGCATGCGGACCGTGGTGAGCGGGGGCGCGAGGTAGCTCGCCAGGTCGAGGTCGTGCACCGCCACCATCGAGACGTCGCGGGGGATGTCCAGCCCCGCCTCCCGTACGGACTCCATCGCGCCGATCGCGGAGGCGACGTTGGCGACGAAGACGGCGGTCGGCGGCTCGGGGGCGGCGAGCAGCGCGGCCATCGCCGCTGCCCCGCCGGCCGGGGTGTAGCCGGCCGCGACGATCGGGCCTTCGGGCAGGCCCGCGTCACGCATGGCCGCGCGCCACCCCGCCGACCTGCGCAGCGCGGTGTCGGCGCCCTCGGGACCGGCCAGATGGGCGATCCTGCGGTGCCCGAGCCCCACGAGATGCTCGACCGCGAGCCGGGCGGCCCGCTCGTCGTCGAGGATGACGTAGCGCTTGACGGCCGGGCTCCTGCGGTTGAGCATGATCCACGGCACGGCCATCCGGTCGAGCTGCGCGAGCAGCTCCGACTCGCCCTCCGCTCCGGCCAGCAGCAGGCCGTCGATGCGGCCCTGGCCGAGCAGGTCCATGTAGCCGCCGAGTCCCGCCCCGGTGGAGCTGCCCGTCACCAGCACGCAGCCGAGACCGGCCGCCGCCGCCTCGGCGCCCTTGATGATCTCCGCGTACACGGGGTTGGCGAAGTCGGGCAGGAACAGGCCGAACATGTGCGCGCGGGCCGTGCGCAGGCTGCGGGCCGCGGCGTTGGGGCGATAGCCGAGCTGCGCCACAGCGGCCAGCACCCGCTCGCGCGTCTCCGGCCGGATGCTGAGCGCGGGGTCGTTGTTGACGACCCGCGAGACCACGGCACGGTCGACCTTCGCCAGCGCGGCGACGTCGGCGAGGGTCACCCGGGCGCGCTTCACAACGCCCCCGGACGCGGCTCTCGCCGGACTCCATGGACTGGTACAGCGCCTCCATGAGACGGAGTGTGCCCAGATTGTCGGCCGCCGCGGTCTCCGGCTCTCCGCCCTCGGCGATCGCCGCCAGCAGCGACCCCATCGGCCCCGCGACCGCGTCCGGCAGCCACCGGGTGGTCACCGGGTAGGGCAGCCAGCCGTCGGTGGGCAGCACGCGGCTGCTGACCTCCAGCGTGTCCGGGCGGCCGTGCGGGTAGTCGTACAGCAGCCCGAGGGTGCCCCTGATCGCGCCCTCGGTGCCGTCGACGCGGAACGCCGCCTCGTAGTCGCCGGTGCGGTTCTCGTGGTGGGCGTGGACCAGCGCCCGCACGTCGCCCGGGTAGACCAGCACGCTCATCGTGCGGGTCTCGCCCTTGGCGACCTGCCCCGCCGTACGGCTGCCGGTGCAGAACACCGTCTCGGGGTCGCCGAGGATCGAGCGGATGGCGTCCAGATAGTGGATGGAGTGGTAGACGATCTCCAGCCGGTCGGTGGAGACGAGCCAGTCCCAGGCGCTCCAGTCGGTGAAGATGTTCACGGTGAACGTCATGGCCGTCGGCTCGCCGATCCAGCCCTCCCTGACCATGGCGCGGGCGGCGGCGATGCCCTCGTCGAAGCGCAACTGCTGGTTGACCGCCACCTTCAGCCCGCGCTCGGCGGCCAGGGCGACGATCTCCCGCCCGGTCGCGAGGTCGGGCGCGA
Organism: Microbispora sp. GKU 823; assembly: GCF_002027145.1. NCBI lineage: Bacteria > Bacillati > Actinomycetota > Actinomycetes > Streptosporangiales > Streptosporangiaceae > Microbispora > Microbispora sp. GKU 823. The sequence goes on from NZ_MWJN01000083.1 coordinate 6,210, forward strand.
ACGGCTTCTGGCACAGCAGGTGCTTGCCGGCCTCCAGCGCGGCCCTCGCGATGCCGGGCTGCGCGTTCGGCGCCACCGCGACGTCCACCACGGCCACCCGCTCGTCGGCGAGCAGTTCCTCCAGCGAGCCGTACACGCGGGGCACGCCGTGCCGCCCGGCGACCTCGCGGGCCCGCTCCGCGTTCAGGTCGAAGATCCCGGCGATCTCCAGCCCGGCCTTCCGGTACGCCGGCAGGTGGGCCACGTCGACGATCGCCCCGGCGCCCACGACCGCGATCGGCAGCCGGTGCGCCTCGGGGATCGCCAGGTCGGCGGCGGCCGCGATCGGCGCGAAGACGTCCAGCACGTCACACCTCGATTCGGTAGAAGCGGGCGGCCGTGCCGCCGAGCACGGCCGCGCGGTCGGCCTCGGACAGGCCGGCGAGCAGCACGTTGGTCTCGCGCCACACGGTGGCGTAGTCGCCGGCGAGGATCGAGACGGGCCAGTCGCCGCCGAACATCAGCCGGTCAGGGCCGAACAGCTCCATCGCGTGGTCCACGTACGGCCGCAGGTCGTCGGCCGTCCAGCTCTCCGGGTCGGCGGCGGTGTTGAGGCCCGACACCTTGGCGTACACCTGCGGATACTCGGCGGCGCGGGCGATCAGGCCCGCCCACGGCTCCCAGCCCTTCTCCTTGATGGGCGGCTTGGCCAGGTGGTCGATCACCATCCGCAGCCCGGGGATCCGCTCGGCCAGCACCGGCACGTGCTCCAGGTGGCGAGGCAGCACCGCGACCACGTCGAACGGCAGGCCCGCCTCGGCGAGCACCCCCAGGCCCTCGATCACCGCGTCGCGCAGCAGCCAGTCGGGGTCGGGGTCGTCGTGGATGAGGTGGCGGACCCCGGCGAACTTCGGGTGCCTCCGGTAGCGCTCCAGCGCCTGCGCCGCCTCGTCCGGCCGCTCCAGCGGCACCCAGCCGACCACCGCCGCCACGAAGTCGTACGCGTCGGCCTGTGCGAGCATCGCGTCGGTGTCGGCGTAGGAGTCCATCGCCTGGACGAGCACCGTGTGATCGACCCCGGCCTCGGCGAGCTGCGGGATCAGCTCCTCCGGCTCGAAGGTGCGGTAGATGGGCCCGGCCTCGGGCGTCAGCCAGGGGTAGGAACCGGTCTCCAGGTTCCAGAAATGCTGATGCGCATCGATGACGGGCATCCGCCCCTCCTCATGATCAATCGGTTGAGCCTGCACAAGCTAGACGCGGGTCAGCGGCCTGTCAACGGAGCTTCACGGCCGGGGGCTGGACCAGCTCCAGCGTGATGTCGTCGGGGTCGAGGAAGTAGCAGGCGTAGCCGCCCGCGTTGATCCCCGCCGTGATGGCGTTGGGCGGTGAGACGAACCGTACCCCGGCCGCCGACAGCCGCGCGTGCTCGGCGAGCGCGTCCTCGACCGTGAGCGCGAGGTGCGCCGCGCCGGGCAGGTGCCGGGCCGGGTCGCGGGCCTCCCCTCGCGGCCGTACGTACTCCACCAGCTCCAGGTCGTGGGTGGACACGCCCCGGGGCTGGCCCGGCACGGCGAGCTGGGCGATGCGCAGCACCGCGTCGGGGTAGCCCACGAGCCTGCGGGTGTAGTCGTTGTCCTGGTCCTGCCGGTGCACGAGGGTGAACCCGAGCAGGTCGCGGTAGAAGGCGACGGACCTGTCGAGGTCGGCGACCGTGAACGAGAAGTGCCACACGCCTCTCATCGCAGCGACTCCTGTCTCTCCGGCTCCACGCCGGACTCCTCGGGCGATTGCGGTGCGGCTCCCGAGTCGCGCACCCTGCGGACCTGCCGCTGGCGGCCGGCGATCGTGTAGATGGCCGCGGCGACGATGACGACCGTGCCGACGATCACGCCCTGGTAGTTGGCGCCCAGGTTGAGCACGTTGAAGCCGTTGTCGAGCGTGAACAGGATGAGCGCGCCGACGACGGACTTCAGCACGCTGCCGAACCCGCCGAACAGCGAGGTGCCGCCGAGGATGGCCGCGGCGAGCACGGTCAGCTCGGTGCCCTGCAGGCCCGTGGGGTTGATGGCCAGCAGCTTCGCGGCGAACAGCACGCCGACGAAGCCAGAGCCGAGCCCGTTCAGCACGAACGCGCCGATCCGGTAGCGGTTGACGTTGATGCCGGAAAGCCGGGCCGCCTCCGCGTTGCTGCCCACGGCGTACAGACGGCGGCCGATCACCGTGTAGCGCAGCACGGCCCAGGTGACGCCGGCGATGACAATCAGGTAGTAGGTGGGCTTGCTGAGCCGCAGCTCGAAGCCGAGCACGGGGTCGAGCACGGCCACGACCAGCCCGGCCGCCGCGATCACCGCGCCCTTGAGCGGGCTCCCGCCGGTCCTGCGGGCGAGCAGCGCCACCGCGGCGCCGACGACCAGCGCCGCCACCCCGAGGATCGCCAGGATGTGCGGGACCGTCCAGTAGCCCGACTGCAGCGCGATCAGCGCCCGCTGCGCCTCCGGGTCCTTCGCGGTGATCGTACGGCCGTCGGTCAGGATCAGCACCAGGCCGCGTACGGCCGTCATCGTGCCCAGCGTCACGATGAACGCGTTGATGCCGACCAGTTGCACGATCAGGCCGTTCACCGCGCCGCAGACGAGCCCGGCGGCCAGTGCGACGGCCATCGCCAGCGGCAGGCCGAGCGAGCCGACCAGGCTGAGCGCCATCGCCGCGCCGAAGGCGGACACCGACGCGATGGACAGGTCGAAGTTGCCGCTGATCAGCACCACGGTGGTGAACACGGCGAGGATCGCGACCAGCGACGACTGGTCCAGGATGTTGATGACGTTGGTCGGCGACAGGTAGCTCGGCCGCCCCATCTGGCTCGACAGCAGCGTCAGCACGGCCACGATCAGCACGAGGGCGTAGACGACGCCCGCGTTGCCGGGGCGCAGCGCGGCGGCCGCACGGGCACCGAACGTCTTCCCGCCCGCCACCTTGTGCCGGGCGCCGGACCGCGCGCTCTCAGGCGGCATCGTGCGCACCCCCGAATCCGTTGGCCAGCATCAGCAACTCCTCTTCGGATGTCTCGTGCGCCGGTCGCTCCGCGACGATCCGGCCTTCGCGGACGACGAGCACGCGCGTCGCCACCGCGAGGATCTCCTCGAACTCGCTGCTCACCACGAGCACGGCGCCGCCCTCGGCGGCGAACCTGCGGACCAGGTCGAGGATGTCGGCCTTCGCCCCGACGTCGACGCCGGCCGTGGGCTCGTCGAGCATGAACACCCGGGCCCCGCCGTACAGCCACTTGCCGAACACGACCTTCTGCGCGTTGCCGCCGGACAGCTCGGTGACCAGCGCCTCGGGGCCGGGGCAGACGATGCCGAGGTCGCGGATGGCCCGCTCGGCGCGCTCGGCCTCGGCCGCCTCCCGGGGCAGCGCCCGCGCCGACGACAGCGACGCGAGGTCGGGCAGGGAGATGTTCTTCCAGATGGGGAACGCGCCCACGATCCCCTGCGCGTTGCGGTCCTCGGGGACGAGGGCCATCCCGGCGGCGACCGCCGCCCGGGGGCCGCGCCGCACGGGACGGCCGTCCACCAGCACCTCGCCGCGGGCGCGGGAGTCCGCGCCGTACACCGCGTGCAGGATCTCCGACCGGCCGGAGCCGAGCAGGCCCGCGATGCCGACGACCTCGCCGCGGCGCACCTCGAAGGACACGTCACGCACCCCGGCCGGCGAGCTGAGGTTCCGTACGGCGAGGGCCACCGGGGCGTCGGCGGCGACGGGAGCGGGGGCGCGGCGCTCGGCCACGAGCAGGTCCCGCCCGACGATGGCCTGCACCAGCCGGTCCTCGTCGTAGGCGGCGGTCGGGCCCTCCTCCACCACCGTGCCGTCCCGCAGCACGGTCACCCGGTCGGTGAGCGACAGCACCTCGTCGAGGAAGTGCGACACGTAGAGGAAGGCGGTGCCCTGCGCCGACAGCCTGCGCACCACGTCGAACACCACCTGGCGCTCGCCCTCGGCCAGCGAGGCGGTGGGCTCGTCCATGACGACGAGGTTCGCGCCGATGGCGAGCGCCTGCAGGATGGCGACCATCTGCCGCTCGCCGATGGCCAGATCGGCCACCTCGGCGTCCGGGTCGATCTCGTAGTGCACCCGCCTCAGCAGCCGGTCGAACTCCCGGCGGCGGGCGCGCGGCAGCCGCCAGGGCCCGGGGGCGCCGAGGAAGACGTTCTCCAGCACGGTCAGTGTGGGCGCGAGCGGGACGTGCTGCATGATCGTGGCGACGCCGGCCTTCCTGGCCGCGCCGGGGTCGCGCCAGACGACCTCCTCGCCCTTCCAGCGCACCGTGCCCGACGTCGCGCGTGCGCCCCGGCGATGATCTTGATCATCGTGGACTTGCCCGCGCCGTTGGCCCCGACCAGGCCGTGCACGCTGCCGGGGAGGACCGTGAGCCGCGCCCCCCGGAGGGCGACGGTGCCGTTGGGGAACGACTTGCCGACGCCCTCGAGGGACAGCAGCGGGGTGTCTACCATTGCGGCGTGCAGTCGGCGACGTTGTCCTTCGTGATGGCCGGGGTGTCGTACGTCACGAAGGCGGCGTCCTGCTTCTGCTCGCCGGTCAGGTGCTTGTACAGCGTGTCGAGGGCGAGCTTGCCGAGGTCCTCGGGCTTGAAGCAGACGGTGCCGGCGATGTCGCCGGAGGTGACGGCGTCGACGCCGAGCTTGCTGCCGCCGATGCCAACGATCTTCGCGGTGGAGTTGGCCGACTTCACGGCCTTGGCGCAGCCGACCGCCATGTCGTCGGACTCGGCGTAGAACAGCTTGACGTCGGGGTTGGAGGCGAGCATGTTCTGGCAGGCCGACTGGGCCTTGTCCTGCACCCAGTCGCCGGGCTGGCGGGCCACGACCTCGAACTTCGCACCCTTCGCCTCTGCGGCCTTCGGGAAGTCCTGGTAACGCAGCACGACCTCGGCGAAGCCCGCCGCGCCCTCGACCACGGCCATCTTGCCGCCCTCGGGGAGGATCTGCGCCGCGATCTCGCCGGCCTTGCCCCCGGCGGCGGGCTCGTCCTGCGTGACGAGCGCGACCAGGCCGGGGTAGACGTCCTTGAGCTGACGGGTCTTGGGATCGCCGACCTGGGACGCGACGGCCACGGTCGGGATGTTCGACGCCTTGAGCTTGTCGGCCAGGCCCTGGGCGACGCCGGAGTCCACGGGCAGCAGCAGCACGCCGTCCGGCTGCTGCGCGATGAGGTCCTGCACGTCGTTGCTCTGCTTGTCGGCCTTGCCCTGGGCGTCCAGCTCGGTGATCTTCACGCCGAGCTTGGCGGCCTCGTCCTTGATGCCCTTGCTGATGGCGGAGGGGAACGGGAAGCTCAGGCCGAGGTTGGAGACGCCGATCGTGTATTCCTTCTTCTCCGAGGCGGCCTGGGTGGCGCCGTCGCCGCCGGAGCCGCCGCAGGCCGTCGCGCCGACCGCCAGGGCGGCCACGACGATGAGTGCCTTCTTCATTGTTTCTCCTGCTCAGGGGAGGTCAATCGTTTGCTCAAATCAGGTAGTGACATTTCATGACGTGCTCGCTCAAGGCCGCTCAGCCCTTGACGAGCGCTCGCACCTCCCCCGCGATGCGATCGGCGTCCGGCAGCAGCGCCTGCGCCAGGATCGGCGCGGCCGGCATCCGGACATCGGGCGCCCCCACCCGGATGGGCGGCGCCAGCAGCGGGACGCCCGCCCCGGCGACCCGTGCCACGACCTCGGCCCCGAACCCGCCGGTCACGTTGGCCTCGTGGACCACCGCGAGCCTGCCCGTACGGCCGGCGCTCGCGAGCACGGCCTCGGTGTCGAACGGGTTGAGCCAGGGCGTCTCCAGCACCTCCACCTCGATGCCGTCGGCGGCCAGCGCCTCGGCGGCGTCGAGCACCCGCGCGGTCATCGCGCCCCAGGCGACCACCGTGACGTCGGAGCCGTGACGGCGCACCCGTGCCTCGCCCATGGGCTCGACCGGGCCGCCGACCGTCACCTCCTCCTTGGCGCCGAAGTAGAGGGTCCTGTTCTCGATGACGAGGACCGGGTCGTCGCAGTGCACCGCGGTCACCAGCAGGTCGTACGCGTCCTGCGGCGTGGACGGCATGCACACCCGCAGCCCGGGGACGTGCAGGAACAGCGCCTCCAGGCACTGCGAGTGCTGGGCGCACGCGCCCGGGGCGTTGCCCTGCTGGGTGCGGATCGTCATCGGGGCCGTCAGCCGGCCGCCGGAGACGTAGCGGACGTTGGCCGCCTGGTTCACGATCTGGTCGAGCGCCACCAGCGAGAAGTCGGCCCACATGATCTCGACGATCGGGCGGCGGCCCATCATCGCCGCGCCCACGGCGCTGCCCAGGATGGCCGACTCGCTGATCGGCGTGTCGAAGGCCCGGTCGCCGAACTGCTTGCGCAGCCCGCGGGTGACGCCGAACACGCCTCCGGGGAGGCCGACGTCCTCGCCGTACACGAGGGTCTCGGGCAGCTCCGCCATGAGGCGGTGCAGCGCGGCGTTGACGGCCTCGCCGTAGTTGAGCTTGCGGGTCTCAGGCATAGAGGTGCTCCCTCGCGGTCGCGGGGTCGGCGAACGGCGCGGCCAGCGCCGCCGCGGCGGCGGTCTCCATCTCGGCTCTCGCGCGGGCCTCGACCGCGTCGACCTCGTCGGCCGGCACCCCGTCGGCGAGCAGGCCCGCGCACAGCCGGGCGATCGGCTCCCGCGCCCTGATCCGGTCCATCTCGCCCGGCTTGCGATAGTTCTCCGCGTCACCGATGTAGTGGCCGACGATGCGCTCGGTCATGCACTCCAGCAGCGTCGGGCCGCCGTTCTCCTTGGCGACCTCCAGCGCGTCGCGCACGTGGAAGCGGACGGCCTCCACGTCGTTGCCGTCGATGCGGTAGCCCGGCATGCCGTACGCCGCCGCGCGGTCGGCGAGCCTGCTCGTGCGGACCATGTCGGCGATCGGGGTCAGCTCGGAGTAGCGGTTGTTCTCGCAGACGAAGACCACGGGCAGGGAGAAGGCGGCGGCGAAGTTCATCGCCTCGTGCACCGCGCCCTGGTTCATCGCGCCGTCGCCGAACACGGTGACCGCGGCCCGGTTGGAGCCGTCGTAGCGGCCGGCCAGCGCCGCACCGCAGGCGATCGGGGCGCCCGCGCCGACGATCGAGTTCTCCCCGTGGAAGCCGTACTCCGCGGCGGTGAAGTAGGCCGATCCGCCCCTGCCGCCGTTGACGCCGGTCTCCCGGCCGAGCAGTTCGGCGAACATCCGCTCGGCGGGGACGCCCCTGGCGAGGGCCCAGCCGTGACCCCGGTAGGTCGCGAACAGCGCGTCCTCGGGCTCCAGCACGTCGCAGGCGCCGACCGGGATCGCCTCCTGCCCGATGCACAGGTGGACGGACCCGACGATCGGACCCGCGAGGCGCAGCTCCCGCACCTTCTCCTCGAATGCGCGCACGCGCCACATCGCCAGCAGATCCGCAAGCCGTCGCTCGCTCATTCGCCGGACTCCTCGTTGTCGTGGTCGATGGTTGCCTCGCCGCGCCATCCCGCGAGCGCGGCCACGCAGACCGCCTCGGCGTCGCCGACGTACGACTCGGGGGGCAGCGGCAGCGCGCCGAGCGTGGCCAGGTCGTCGGGACCCGCCACCTCGCGCAGCGTGTCGACCAGCGCGCCGCGCCGGGCCCGCGCCTCCTGCGCCGCCTGGTAGACGAGGTCGTGCGCCCGCTCCCGGCCGAGCGCCGGGGCCAGGCGCATCATGTACGCCTCCGCCATGATGAGCCCGCCCTCCGCGTCGAGGTTGGCCCGCATGGCGTCGGGGAAGACGCGCAGCCCCTCGGCCACCTCGGCGGCCGTGGCGAGCGCACCGGCGGCCAGCTCGGCCAGCAGCGGGACGGCGTACCACTCGATCTGCCACTCGCCCGCGGCCCGCTCGTGGCCGGCCTCCATCGCCCGGAACAGGGCCGAGCTGAGCGCTCCGGCCGTGCCCGACATGCCGATGACGGCCTCGCAGCCGATCGGGTTGGCCTTCTGCGGCATCGTCGACGAAGCGCCGCGGTGGTGCCCGCCCGCCTCGCGCACCTCGCCGACCTCGGTGCGGGACAGGTCCACCACCTCGCGGGCGAACCGGGCGGCGGTGGCCGCGACGCTCGCGCAGGTGACGCCGAACTCGGCGATGCCGTCACGGGCCACGTGCCAGGGCACGTCGGCGGCCGCGAGGCCGAGCCGTACGGCCATGCCCTTCCTGACCTGGGCCGCCTGCTCACCCATGGCGGCGGAGGTGCCTCCGGCGCCGAAGAGCGAGACGACCCGGACCCGGCGCGCGGCCGCCCTGACCCGCTCGCGCTGACGGGTGAGCTCCGCCAGCAGCACCGCGAGCTTCGCCCCGAACGTCGTGGGCACGGCCTGCTGGGCGTGGGTGCGGGCGGCGATCACGGTGGCCGCGTGCTCCTCGACCATCCGGGCGAGAGTGTCCCCGAACGCGCCGAGCAGCGCGGCGAGCCGGTCCAGGGCCTCGCCCATCTGCAGAGCCACGCCGCTGTCCATGATGTCCTGGGTGGTCGCCCCGTAGTGGACGCGGCCGTTCGGCCCCTCGGGCAGCGCCGCGGCGATCATGCGGACCAGCGGCAGGATCGGGTAGCCGACGTTCACCGCCTCCCGCCACAGGCGCTCGACGTCGACGTTGTCCAGCACGCAGCGCCGGTGATGGCGTCGGCGTCGGCGGCGGTGATCACGCCGGCGTCGGCCTGCGCCTGTGCCAGGGCGGCCTCGACCCGCAGCCAGGCGAGCACGGTCCGCTCGGCCGAGAAGATCGTCGCCATCCCGGCGTCGCCGAACAGCTCCGGCAGGAGCTTGAAGGTCTGCATGGTCAGTCCATCTCCAGTCCGCCGTCGACGTTGAGCGCCTGGCCGGTGACGAACGAGGCGAGGTCGCTGGCCAGGAACAGCACCGCCGCGGCGATCTCCTCGGGCCGGCCGGGCCGCCGCAGCGGCGACCGGTCGCTCACCTCCTGGAGATACCGGGCGCCGGCGTCGGGGCCGAAGTGCTCGTCGCGGTCGGCCATGATCTCGTCCCACATGCGGGTGAGGATGACCCCGGGGCAGACCGCGTTGACGCGCGACCGGGGCGAGCGCGAGCGCCGCCGACTTCGTCAGCGACAGCAGGGCGGTCTTGGTGGCCGAGTAGTGCGCCGCGTTCGGCCGTCCCGACCGGGCGGCGACCGAGGCCAGGGTGACGATCGACCCGCTCCCCTGCTCCACCATGCGCCGCCCGGCCGCCTGGGTGAGCCAGAACGTGCCGTTCAGGTTCACGTCGACGATCCTGCGCCACTCGTCCGCCTCGACCTCGAGCAGCGGGGTCGTCCGCATGATGCCGGCGCAGTTCACCAGGACGTCGACGCGGTCGAGGCCGTCCACCAGCGCCCTGGCCTGGCCGGGGTCGGTGATGTCGACCGCGCGGGCCTCCGCCCCGACGGCGGCCGCGGCCTCGGCCAGCCGCGGCCCCTCCAGGTCGGACAGCACCACGCTCGCGCCGGCGTCCGCGAGCGCCCTGGCGCACGCGACGCCGAGCCCTCCCGCTCCCCCGGTCACGAGCGCCGTGCGCCCGCTCAGGTCGATAGTGACTGCCATCCCCGATGGTCTCCCTTGGTTCTGTGTCCCGGTCGCGTCCCGGAGGCCGTGCGGCGGGATTGAAACGGGCCTCGTACGCCACCCGTCCGCCGTACTCGTCAAACGATTGACCAGACCATAGCAGCGGCCTCACAAACCGGACAAGAGGTTGGTCAATCGTTTTTCTTACGTGATTAACGGGAGTGTCACGAAAGAAAACGCCCCCGTCGTACCCGCGGGACGGGCAGGCACGACGGGGGCGGGTGCTGGCCGGTCGGCTACGCGATCGAGCCGGTCTGGAGCCCGGTGGCTTCGGAGTAGACCGCCAGCACCTCGCCGTCGAAGTACGGGGAGACGCTGGTGTCGTAGCGGTTGTCGCCGTCGGTATCGGAGACGCTGATCGTGATGCCGTTGAGGTAACCGGTGCGGGTGTCGCCGCTGTAGCGGTACAGCCACGAGGAGCCGAGGGAGCCTTCACCGGTGAACGCGGACTCGACGCCGACGGACTGATTGGCGGGCAGGTCGCGGAGCCCCATGGCGAACGTCGATCCGGTGGATCGTTCGAGGGTCTGGCCGGTGTAGGGCCGGGTTCCGTCGGGGTTGGGACCGGCCGGGTAGCCGAAGACGTCGACCGAGGAGGCCGTCGGCTGGTTGTAGGCGAGTCCCTGCCCACCGACGTTGTCGCCCAGCCGCCCGCCGTCGGTCAGCACCCCGGAGGACGACGAGACGACGCCGTTGAACACGGTCACGAAGGCGACGTCGCGGTCGTAGTGGCCGTACACACCGAAGTCGAAATGAGTGGCGGCCTGCCTTCCGACGTACAGGACCCCCGGGGTCTTGCCGTCCGAGTAGCCAGGCACGAAGACCCACTTGCCGAGCGCGCCGAGCGTGCCGGCGGCGCCCTCGGTGTCGAACGCGCAGTGACCGGCCGTGGCGACGACGTTGCGGTAGGCCGACTGCACGGCGGTGCCCGTGCACCAGTGCGGCTGACCGTCGGCACCGACGAAGAACACCTTGCCGGAGGTCGTGGGCCCTTTCACCTTCTTCGGAAACACATCCTGGGACGGCGGGACCGTGCCGGGCTTGCCGTCCGGGACGACGTCGGCGGAGGCGCGCTCCCCCTGGACCACGGTCTGCACGGCGTACGGCGTGGCGTTCCGTAGGTTCGCGCCCCCGTCGGCCAGCCAGAACGCCGCGACCTGCTGAGCGGCCGGCACGTTGGAGGCCAAGGGGGCCATCACCGCGCTCGCGGCCTGAGCCGGAGTGGAGACGACGGCGGAGCCCAGCAGGCCCACGCCGACGCCCAACGCCGCCAGTGCGCGTCTCATCGTCGATCTCCCATTCGGTCATGGGGACCGTCGAGGGCCCCCGTCAGAGTGGAGCAGCAGCCGGCCGATCGGCGCAGCCGACAAGACGGAAGATCATAACGTTTCACCCAAATCCTGTGAAGAAAGTTTCAGGCCTTGCCGTGGAATGTCGGCGATTTTCAGTCAGGCATTCCAGCCGAGTTCGGCGTGGAAGGCGTCGAGCGCCCGGGCGAAGTCCTCGCGGGCCAGCCGCGCCCCCGCGTACGGCCCGGCCATGATCGGCTCGTCGTGCAACCGGGCGGGCAGCGCGTCGGGCCCGCCGCCCTCGCGCAGCGCGTACGCGCGCATCAGGTCGAGCCGCGCGGCACCCGCCGTGAGCAGGTCGTCGAGCGTGCACCCGGCCCCGGAGACGGCCGTGACCAGTGCCGTCAGGTGGTCGAGGGTCAGCGGCCTGGTCGGCGAGGAGGCGAACAGGCAGATGTTCCACGCGTCGAGGGCGCTCCACAGGCGCAGCAGGCGCGCCGTCCGCCGCCCGCGTTCGGCGTCGAGCAGGCCGACCGGCGCGGGCTCGGCGCCGATCCGCGCCGCCTCCGGCAGGCAGTAGGCGAGCGCGCCTCCGGGTTCGAAGTCCAGGTCGTGCTCCAGCGCGTCGTAGCGCGGCCCGCCTGGCGCGGCGGCGTAGCCCAGCCCGAGGCCTGGCTGCACCCGCGGGTCGAAACACGGCACCTCGGCGCCCTTCACGGTCATCGCGTACGGCTCGGCGTCGAGCTTGCTCGCCGCGCGGGCCGAGCCCTCGGCGAGCAGGTCGCCGAGCGCGCCGCTCCTGGTGGCGACGTCGCGGGCGAGCGCCGTCACCGCCGCCGCGTCGCCGAAGGAGGGCCTTTCCGCGAGCAGGCCGCGGTCCGCGCACTCCATCGCGAAGGCGACCGTGCCGCCGAAGGAGACCTGGTCGAGGCCGAGGTCGTTGCACAGGGCGTTCAGCGCGAGCACCGCGCCGATGTCGTCGATGCCGAGGTTCCAGCCCAGGGACGCGAACGCCTCCTGGCCGAGCCCTCCCGTTCTGCGCTCCGGCACGCCGAGCGGCGCGTAGGTCTTGAGGCAGTCGGTCGGCAGCCGGGGCAGCTCCCGCTCGTGGCGACCCCCAGCCCTTCGTAGTCGGCGGGGGACGGAACCCGCAGCCCGCTGTCGCCGGTGTGGGAGAAGTTCCGCACGCTCAGGTAGCCGGGCGCGGGCGGCTCCCCCGTCCAGGCGCCGAACCCCGGGTCGGCGTGCTGCCAGGCCGCGAGCGCGTTGCCGGGCATCGCGGCGCGATAGAAGGCCGCGATCTCCGCCAGGGCGCGCGGGTCCGCCACGGCGGCCGGGGTGTCCCCCACGCAGACGATCGCCTTGAGGTTCTTGGCGCCGAGCACCGCGCCGAGGCCGTACCGGGCCGCGGGGTAGGCGTAGTCGGTCACCACGCTCGCGTAGCGGACCAGTCTCTCCCCCGCCGGCCCGATGGCGGCGACGTGCGCGCCCTCCCCGTGCCGCGCGCGCAGCGCGTCCGTGGTGGCGGCGGTGCCGAGGCCACCCAGTTCCTCGGCCGGGTGGACGCTGATCCGGCCGTCCTCGACCAGCAGGTACGACAACCGCTGCGCCCGGCCGGTGATCGCCAGCGCCTTGGCGCCCGCGCCGCGGATCCCGGCCGCGAACGGCCCGAGCGCGTGGGCCTCCCCGGCCACCCCGGTCAGCGGCGACTTGGCCAGGAACACCGCCTTCGCGAGCCCCGGCGCGGCCACCCCGCCGAGGATCCCGGCCGCGACGTACAGCAGGGCCCGGGGATCGTACGGGTCGAGCCCGGCGGGGGTGCGCTCGGTCAGCAGCCGCAGGCCGAGGATCGACCCGCCGAAGTGGCCGGTCTCGGCGGACCGGTCCTCCCGCTCGACGGACCCGTCGGTGAGATCGACGACGAAGGGCACGAGTGACACTCCTCACAAAGGGGGCGATTGTGGCGGATAACCTACTCGCCCTCATCGCGAGGCATCGACGCCCACCTGCCCCAGGTTTGCGGCCCGTTGGGCAGAACCCACAGCAGCCCATCACCGAGGCATGGTCGCGCCCGTGGAAAGAGAGTCAGCCGGCCCAGAGGATGTCGATGATGCGCAAGGACTGCGTCTCCTCGATGAGGATGAATGTCAACATCCCTTGGCCGCTGTCTCCGAAGAAGGCATGTCTCACCGCGGACTGGCCAGGACGCTCCACGACCGCATCCCACGGATGGCGGAGGAGTTCGATAAGACGCTCCAGCAACGGGCCGTCGCGGACCTCCTCGGGAAGACCGTTCAGCTCATACAAGGCGCGGCCATGGAAGCCATCGAACTTGTAACTCACACCCGGCCTTCCCACTCCGGCGGGGTGTAGCGCGTGAACATCTCCGTACGCTCCTGGAGCGCGTCCTGAACGGCCTCCTCGTAACCCGGACGCGCGTAAGCGATCGCACGCAGCCGCCACTGACGCAACAGTGCCTGCACCTGCTTGAAGCGGGCCAAGTCGTGTGCGGCTTCCAAGGCCTCGTCGTACTCCGCCCGGAACCAGGCACGGTGGGACGGCGGAAGCGCCTCGAAGATCGCGGCCGGGTCCTCACCCGGATCATGGCGCCCAACGGGCTCCACAGGCTGAGCGGTCATGGTGCCCAATCTATCTGCCCGAGCGCGGGAAGCCTTCGCGCCGCCGGAATCTGCTCCGATGCGGACACCTACTCGCCCTCATCACGAGGCATCGACGCCTCCCCACCGTGGGTCTCGCTCCCGCAGGAATCCGGATCTTCGTCGGAGGGGCCCGGTAGATTCTGCCGCCATGGTTCGAACGACCCCGCCGCGCCCTGTCGACATCGCCGCTGTCTTTCCCGAGATCGCGCCGCTCGCCCGGACGGCCACCCGCCTTCATCCGCGGCCCGGTACGCCCGGCGTGCACGACAGTTCGATCGGCGGCCCCCTGCTCTGGCCCTCCGACGAGCCCTGGCCCGTGTGCGGAGAGTCGCACGAGAACGGGGGCGACTTCACCCGCCTCGACGCCGAGCGGCACCGCAGGCGCATCCTCTCGGCGGCCTGGGGCCGGACACGCAAGGGCGAGCAGTTCGCCATCACACCTGAGGAACGAGCCGAACTCGACCGTCTCGACAAGGAGTGCGCCGACCCTGACACCCCCGCCACCATGCTGGCCGTCGCCCAGCTCTTCATGCGGGACGTGCCCGACCTGGTGGGACCTCCCGGGGCCGATGTCCTCCAGCTCCTGTGGTGTCCGCGCGACCATGGCCCCCACTACTGCCCCTCGCTCATCCTGCGCTGGCGACGTTCGGCCGACGTGACCGATGTGCTCGCCGAACAGCCCGAGCCCGAGGTCATGGAGTACGACACCTATCTGCCCGTGCCCTGCGTTCTGCATCCCGAGCAGGTCGTCGAGTACCCCTACGCGGACTTCCTGCCCGGTGATCTGGAGGAGCGGATCCGGACCTGGGAGGAGTCCAGCGGATACGACTACTTCTCCGAGCTGTCGATCGCGGCGGGCTGGAAGGTGGGCGGTTACGCGGCCTGGAATCTCACCGATCCCTACCCGATGCTCTGTGAAGACTGCGGGGCCGACATGGACCTGCTTTTGAAGGTCGACAGTGGAGAGTGGGACGGAACGGAGAGCTGGCGGCCTCTGGAGGACGCCGGGCCTGAGAGCGAGTTCCACCAGCACCCGAACCGATCCGAGCCTACGGAGATCACGATCGGCCGCGGATATGCCTTGTGGATCTTCACCTGCCCGATCTCGTTCGACCACCCGCACGGAGTGAGCATGCAGTAGCCGGAACACGACCTTGATCAGACGGTCAGGCGGTCTCACTCACACTCTGAATGCGCTCGCAGGCGGAATCAGCCACGCTGCCAAGCCTCAGGACTTCCAGGAGCGAAGGTCAGCTCGCTTTGGGAAGTGGCTCAAGCTGGACACTGAGCCGCAGTTCCAGCGCTTCGGCGAGGCGTTCGAGCATGGGGATCGTGGGCATCGTGCCCCCTCCCTCGAAGCGCGCCACCGCCGGCTGCTTGAGTCCGGCCCGCTCGGCGAGCTCGGCTTGGGTGAGGCCGAGTTCTTCGCGCCGCCGCCGGACAGCCTCGCCGAGCTCGAAACGGATCCGTGCGGCTTCGTAGGCGGCCCCAGCGCCAGGCCGGCTCATGATCTCTGCACGCTTGTCGGACCACGCCCTGCGCTCGGTCATGGCACTCACTCCTCCTCCGCCGTGTGGGCCTCCGCGATACATCGCTTCATCGCCCGCACCGCACGTTCGATTTCGGCCGTCTCACGCATCCGCTGCTTACGGAAGACCGTCAGCAGGATGATGCGCCTGCCCGGAGCGATCCAATAGCTGATGCGCACGGCCTCGCGGGAGAGATGGAATCGAAGCTCGCGGAGCTTGCCGCACAGCTGCCTGGTGTACGGCTCGTCGAGGAGCACTCCCCGCTCGGCGAGCAGGTCAACGTAGAAGACCGCCGTCTCCTGGTCATCCTGGCTGAGCGAGTCGAACCACTCGTCGACCTCGGGCTCCAGTTCCACCTCTCCCCAACTCATAACATGGACGTTATAGTCAAGGCAAGTGGCCTGCCTCTGAAATGGGAAAACCCGGCTCAGCGGGAGTCCCACCGTCGCTTCACAGGACTGCCCGTCGGGCGGGTCAGTCCACGGCGGGTGGGGTGAGGTCGCCGGGGGTCAGGCCCATGCCGTCGGGTACGGCGGCGGGGTCGGAGCCCACGTGCAGCGGCTTGTTGTCGCGGTCGACGAAGACGACGCGCGGCCTGAGCGCCTTGACCTCCTCCTCGGTGACCAGCGCGTACGCGATGATGATCACGAGGTCGCCGACGGAGATGAGGCGGGCGGCGGCGCCGTTGATGCCGATCATCCCGGAGCCCGCAGGGCCCTCGATGACGTACGTGGACAGGCGGTTGCCGTTGTCGATGTCGACGATGTCGACCTTCTCACCCTCGACGAGGTCGGCCTCGGCCATCAGGTCCGCGTCGATCGTCACCGAGCCGACGTAGTGCAGATCGGCCTGCGTGACGGTGGCGCGGTGGATCTTCGACTTCATCAGCGTGCGGAACATGATCTCCCACCGGGGTATGGACGGACCTCCTCACGAGCGTCCTCGATGGTATGTCACACCCCGAAATGCCCGGTCGTCAGCCTCGCACAACGATGCGCTTCGACCCGGCGAGGTGCGGAGTCGCAGGGGCCGATGCGCAGCGTGAACAATCGCTTATCCGCCCGCCACGTACTCGACGGACGCGTCGAGCAGCCACTCCGCGACGTACGCCGCGAAGGACGAGCGGACCAGCAGGCGGAAGCCGTCCTCACCGGCGACCAGGACGACTGCCGCCCTGGCCAGCATGGTCTGGGCGCACCGGCCCGGGCCGAACGCCCGGGGGTGCAGGTCCAGCGCGCAGCCGTGGGCCAGCACGTCCCGCGCCCGTTCCCCGCCGACCACCAGGGTGGTGCGCTGGGCCGACACGTCGACGACCGAGACGTGCTCGCCGCCCGCCGCCTCCTCGATCCGCTCCACGAGGTCGCGCGCGGCGCCGTCGGGGCCGACCACCAGCCACTCGTCGGGCCCGAGCCACAGCACCTCCAGGTCGCCGCCGCCCGCCGTGGTGCCGGGCTCCACCGGCAGCGGCACGCCGATCGCCGTCCCGATGCGCTCCGCCGCCGGGCTCTTGGGGTCCACCCGGAGGTTGATCTGGGCCAGGAAGGGGATCTCGGCCAGGCGCAGGCCGCCGCCCGCGCTCGCCGCCTCGAACCTGGCCGCGAACGCCGCGGCCGGACTCCTGCGCCCAACCGCCGGCTCAGCCACAGAATCAGCCACAGAATCAGCCATCGCGGCGCGCTCCTTCCGGGTCGTACAGGACGTGGGAGGTCACGGTGACGGGCACCAGGTCCGCACCGACCGGCGCGTACAGTCGCTCGCCGACCCGCTCGCGCCCGCCGCTCACCAGCGCGAGCGCGAACGTACGGCCGAGCGCGGCGCTGCGGTAGCTGGAGGTGACGAAGCCGAGCGTGGGAACCGGCGGCTCGGGCAGCGCCGAGGTCTCCACGAGGTGGGCGCCCTCGGGCAGCAGCACGCCGGGGTCCTCGGGCAGCAGGCCGACCAGGTGTTTGCGGTCGGGCCTGGAGGTGTCCGCCCGCGCGTAGGACCGCTTGCCGATGAAGTCGGCCTTCTTCTTCGAGACGATCCACTCCATGCCGAGGTCCTGCGGGGTGACCGTGCCGTCGGTGTCCTGGCCGACGATCGGGAACCCCTTCTCGGCGCGCAGCACGTGCATCGTCTCCGTGCCGTACGGCGTGACCTCGCCGGACGCCATGACCGCCTCCCACAGGGCGAGCCGAACCAGGAGGAGACGTTGATCTCGTAGGCCAGCTCACCGGAGAAGCTGATCCGGCAGACCCGCGCCTCGATCCCGGCGACCTCGGTGTCCCGCCACGTCATGAATGGGAAGCCGGCGTTGTCCACCGCGAGGCCGGGCGCGAGCCGCGCCAGCACCGCGCGGGAACGCGGCCCGACGAGCGCCACCGTCGCCCACTGCTCGGTGACCGACGTGCAGTGCACCCGCAGGTCCGGCCACTCGGTCTGCAGCCACTCCTCCATCCAGTCGAGCACGGCCGCCGCGTTGCCGGTGGTCGTGGTGACGAGGAAGCGGTCGTCCGCCAGGCGGATGACGGTGCCGTCGTCGAAGACCATGCCGTCGGGGCGGCACATCACGCCGTAGCGGATGGAGCCGACCTTGAGCGTGCTCATCATGTTCGTGTAGAGCCGGTCGAGGAACACCGCCGCGTCGGGGCCGACCACGTCGATCTTGCCGAGCGTGGAGGCGTCCATCGCCGCCACGTCCTCGCGCGCCGCCCGGCACTCGCGCAGCACGGCGGCCTCCATGTCCTCACCCGGCCGGGGGTAGTACCAGGGCCGCTTCCACTGCCCGACGTTCTCGAACAGCGCTCCGCGCGCCACGTGCCACTCGTGCATCGCGGTGACGCGCACCGGGTCGTGCAGCGGCCCCCGGTCGCGGCCCGCCAGCGCGGCGAACGAGACCGGCGTGTACGGCGCGCGGAACGTCGTGGTCCCGAGTTCGGCGACGTCGACGCCGAGCGCGTGCGCCACGACGCCGCTGGTCAGCAGCCCGGACGTCTTGCCCTGGTCGTGGGCCGTGCCGGCGGTGGTGTAGCGCTTGACGTGCTCGACCGAGGTAAGCCCCGCGCCGGTCGCGCGCAGGACCTCCGCCACGGTGACGTCCCGCTGCAGGTCCACGAAGTGGGTGCCGTAGTCGCCGGCCTCCACGAGCCACAGGTGCTCGGCGGGCGCGGCGGGGGGGCTCCTCCTCGGCGGCCGGCAGGCGATGGCCGGACGCCACAGCGAACCCGGCGGCGGCCAGCGCGCGGCGGCCCGCCTCGGCGCCGTCCTCCAGGCAGGCCCGCAACGTGCGGACGCCTCCGGCGAACCCGGCGGCCTCCACCGCCTGGCGGGTCTCGCCGGGTGTGAACGCGCCCAGCCCCTCGTCGTAGCGCAGCGCGCCCCCGGCCTGGCTGAACAGGTGCACCACCGGCGTCCAGCCGCCCGACACGAGCAGCAGGTCGGCGGCCACCTCCCGGGCCTCGCCCTCGCCGCGCGGGCCGATCTCGGCCGACGAGACCTCGCCCTCGCCCTTCGCGGCGGTGACCACGTGGCCGGTCAGGACCTCGATGCCGCGCTCGGCGCAGCGGGCGGCCCACGCCTCGCCGGGAGCCTGCCGTACGTCGGCGATCGCGGCGATCTCGACCCCGGCGTCGGCGAGGTCGAGCGCCGCCGCGTACGCGCTGTCGTTGGTGGTGAACACGACCGCCCGGCGCCCGGGCAGGACGCCGTAGTGGTTCGCGTACGTGCGGGCCGCGCCGGCCAGCATCACGCCGGGCAGGTCGTTGCCGGCGAAGGCGACGAGCCGCTCGTGGCCGCCGGTCGCCAGCACCACGCGCGTGGCCCGGATCCGCCAGACGCGCTCGCGCGCCATCTCGGCGGGGGGCCGCCGCGCCCAGGTGGTTCGTCCGGCGCTCCACCGCGACGACGTAGTTGTCGTCGTAGTGCCCGACGACCGTGGTGCGGCGCAGCACGCGCACCTCCGGCAGGGCGGCCAGCGCGGCGACCTCCTCGGCCGCCCACTCGCGTCCCGGCCTGCCGTCGAGCGTCTCGGTCGTGCCGAGCAGGCTGCCGCCCGGCTCGGGCCGTTCGTCGGCGAGGATCACCCGCGCGCCGGCCCGCGCGGCCACGCCCGCGGCGGCGATGCCGGCCGGTCCCGCGCCGACCACGAGCACGTCGCAGTGCGCGTGCACGGCGTCGTAGCGTGCCGGGTCGGGCCGGTCGGCCAGCCTGCCCTGTCCCGGCAGGCCCGTGGCGACCAGGCCGTCGTACAGCTCGACGGTCGTCGCCTGGAGCATGGGCTCGGGGAAGGGCTCCTCGATCTGGACGAGCGCGTTCGGCTCCTCGCAGCCCGCGGCGTACACGCCGCGCGGACGGCCGAGCTTGACGCTGCTCGCCACCGCGCGCACGCCGTTGGCGAGCAGCGCCGACGCCAGCGTGTCGCCCTCCAGGCCCTCGTAGTCGCGGCCGTCGAACCGGAAGCGCACCGTCTTCGCCGTCACACCCTCGCGCCGGTACGGCTGAGCCGTCATGCGATCACCGGCCGCGGCTCGCCCGTCCGGTAGACGGCGTGGATCTCGTTGGTGGCGGTGTCCCGTACGGCGTTGAACCAGCGGCGGCATCCGGCGGTGTGGCTCCACCGCTCCGCGAACAGGCCCTTGGGATTGTCGCGGAAGAACAGGTAGCGGGCCCATTCCTCGTCGGAGAGGGCGGCCGGGTCCTCCGGATAGGCGACGTGGGCCTGCCCCCCGTAGTGGAACTCGGCCTCGTCCCGCGGCCCGCACCACGGGCAGGGAATCAGCAGCATTCTGTCTCCGGTGTTAATGCGCGACGGCGGCGGCGCCGTGCTCGTCGACGAGCTTGCCGGTCGTGAACCGGTCGAGCGAGAAGGGGGCGTTGAGCGGGTGGGGCTCGCCGGTGGCCACGGTGTGGGCGTAGCACCAGCCGACGCCCGGGGTGGCCTTGAACCCTCCGGTGCCCCAGCCGCAGTTGACGTACAGGTCCTCGACGGGGGTGAGGCCGACGACGGGCGAGGCGTCCGGAGTCACGTCCACCACGCCGCCCCAGGTCCGCAGCACGTGCGCCCGCGCGAAGACCGGGAACAGCTCCAGCGCGGCCGACATCTGCCGCTCGATGATGTGGAACGCGCCGCGCTGGCGGTAGGAGTTGGCCGCGTCGATGCCCGCGCCCATGACCAGTTCGCCCTTGTGCGCCTGGCTCACGTACACGTGGACCGCGTTGGACATGACCACGGTGGGGTGCACCGGCTCCAGCAGCTCCGACACCAGCGCCTGCAGCGGGTGGCTCTGCAGCGGCAGCGACACTCCCGCGTACCCGGCGACGACCGAGGAGTGCCCGGCGGCGGCGAGCGCGACCTTCTTGGCGGCGATGGGGCCGCGGGTGGTCTGTACGCCAGTCACCCGGCCGTCGCGCACGTCGAGGCCGGTCACCTCGCAGTGCTCGATCATGTCGACCCCGAGGTCGGCCGCCGCCTTGGCGAAGCCCCACGCCACGTAGTCGTGCTTGGCGATGCCGGCCCGGGGCTGGTAAGTGCCGCCGAGCACCGGGTAGCGCACGTCGGGCGAGATGTCGACGATCGGGCAGACCTCCTTGACCTGCTCCGGCGTCAGCCACTCGGCGTCCACCCCGTTGAGCCGGTTGGCGTTGACCCGGCGCACGCTGTCGCGCACGTCCTGCAGACTGTGCGCCAGGTTGAGCACGCCGCGCTGGCTGAACAGCAGCGGGTAGCCGAGGTCCTCCTCCAGCCCCTCCCACAGCTTCAGCGCGTGCTCGTAGATGCCCGCGCTCTCGTCCCACAGGTAGTTCGACCGGATGATGGTGGTGTTGCGGGCCATGTTGCCGCCCGCGAGCCAGCCGCGCTCCAGCACCGCGACGTCGGTGATCCCGTGGTTCTTGGCCAGGTAGTAGGCCGTGGCCAGGCCGTGGCCGCCGCCCCCGACGATCACGACGTCGTACGCGCGCTTCGGCTCGGCCGAGCGCCACAGCCGGTCGGGGTGGTCGGGCAGATCCGCGCCCGGCGTACGGGGGCTCATCGCCCCTCACCGAGACCCGGGTAGAGGGGGTGCTTGGCGGCGAGGGCCTCGACCCGGGCGCGCAGCGCCGTCAGGTCCGCGCCGGGACGCAGCACCTGGGCGATCACGTCGGAGACCTCCTCGAACTCGGAACGGGCGAAGCCGCGGGTGGCCAGGGCCGGGGTGCCGATCCGCAGCCCGGAGGTGACCATCGGAGGCCGGGGGTCGAACGGCACCGCGTTGCGGTTGACCGTGATCCCTGCCTCGTGGAGCCGGTCCTCGGCCTGCCGGCCGTCCAGCTCGGATTCGCGCAGGTCCACCAGCACCAGGTGGACGTCCGTCCCGCCGGACAGCACCCGTACGCCCGCCTCGGCGGCGTCGGGCGCGAGCAGCCGGTCGGCGAGGATCCGCGCGCCCTCCAGCGTGCGGCGCTGCCGGTCGCGGAACCACTCGCCCGCCGCGATCTTGAACGCGACCGCCTTGGCCGCGATGACGTGCTCCAGCGGACCGCCCTGCTGGCCGGGGAACACCGACGAGTTGATCTTCTTGGCGAGCTCCTCGGTGGACAGGATCACCCCGCCCCTGGGCCCGCCGAGCGTCTTGTGGGTGGTCGTGGTGACGACGTGCGCGTGCGGGACCGGCGACGGGTGCAGCCCCGCCGCGACCAGCCCGGCGAAGTGCGCCATGTCCACCATCAGGTAGGCCCCGACCTCGTCGGCGATGCGCCGGAAGGCGGCGAAGTCGAGGTGCCGGGGATAGGCCGACCAGCCCGCGATGATCAGCTTGGGC
Source organism: Microbispora sp. GKU 823 (assembly GCF_002027145.1). NCBI lineage: Bacteria > Bacillati > Actinomycetota > Actinomycetes > Streptosporangiales > Streptosporangiaceae > Microbispora > Microbispora sp. GKU 823. Next base: position 28,083 of record NZ_MWJN01000083.1, read on the forward strand.
CGGTGCTCGCGGGCGAGCCGCTCGACCTCGTCCATGTCCACGAGGTTGTCGCTCTCGCGCACGTGGTAGGCCACGACGTTGTAGAGCCGGCCGGAGAAGTTGATCCGCATGCCGTGGGTGAGGTGGCCGCCGTGCGCGAGGTCGAGGCCGAGGATCGTGTCGCCCGGCTCCAGCAGCGCCGACATCGCCGCCGCGTTGGCCTGCGCCCCCGAGTGGGGCTGCACGTTGGCCGCCTCGGCGCCGAACAGCGCCTTGACCCGGTCGATCGCGAGCCGCTCGATCACGTCGACGTGCTCGCAGCCACCGTAGTAGCGCCTGCCGGGATAGCCCTCGGCGTACTTGTTGGTGAGCACCGAGCCCTGCGCCTGCATCACCGAGACGGGCGCGAAGTTCTCCGAGGCGATCATCTCCAGCGTGGACCGCTGGCGGCGCGTCTCCTCGCCGATCGCCGCCGCGACCTCCGGGTCGGCCTCGGCGAGCGGCGCGTCCATCACAGAGTCGTTCAATTCAGTCCTTTCGGGCACGTCAGCCGCGCAGCCGTTCCATGGCGGGGTCGAAAAGGGGCTCCTCGGCGACCACGGCGGTCACCCGCCGGTCGAAGTAGCCGATCTCCAGCGTGCGTCCCGGCGTGGCCAGCTCGGCGGGCAGCCAGGCGTAGGCGATGCCCTTGCCGATCGTGTAGCCGAAGGCCGCGCTGGTGACGTAGCCGACGCTGGTCTCGCCGTCGTACACCGGCTCCCTGCCCATGACCACCTGCGTGGGGTCGTCGATGGTCAGGCAGGTGAGGCGGCGGCGCACGTTCTCCTTGCGCCGCTCCAGCGCCTCGCGGCCGATGAAGTCGCCCTTGTCCGTCTTGACGGCGAACCCGAGCCCGGCCTCGTACGGATCGTGCTCGAAGGTCATGTCGGTGCCGAAGGACCGGTAGCCCTTCTCCAGCCGCAGGCTGGAGAAGGCGCCGCGCCCGCCGGCGATGATGCCGTGCTGCTGCCCGGCCTCCCAGAGCGTGTCCCACAGCTTGGCGCCCAGGTCGGCGGTGGTGTAGAGCTCCCAGCCCAGCTCGCCGATGTACGACAGCCGCAGCGCGGTGACCGGCACGGTGCCGATGTACGCCTTCTTCGCCCGGAAGTAGCGGAAGCCCTGGTTGGAGAAGTCGGCGTCGGTCAGCGGCTGGACGAGATCGCGGGCGCGGGGCCCCCAGACGCCGAGGCAGCAGGTGCCGGCCGTGATGTCGCGGACCATGACCGAGCCGTCCGCGGGCAGGTGGCGGTGGAACCAGTCGAGGTCGAGGTTGCCGTTGGCGCCGACCTGGAACACGTCGCGGCCCAGCCGGGCGACGGTCACGTCGCTGCGGATGCCGCCGTCCTCGTCGAGCAGCAGGCAGTAGGTCACCGAGCCGACCGACTTGTCCATCTGGCCGGTCGTCAACCGCTGGAGGAAGGCGAGGGCGCCGGGTCCGGCGACCTCCAGCCGCTTCAGCGCGGTCATGTCGTACAGCGCGACGGACTCGCGGGACGCCTGGGCCTCCGCGCCGACGATCGGCGACCAGTAGCGCGCCGCCCAGTCGTTGGGCGTCGGGATGTCGCGGCCCTCAAGCAGGCGGGCGTTCGCGCCGTACCACTGCGGCCGCTCGTAGCCGACGGCCTCCAGGAAGAAGGCGTCCAGCTCGCGCTGGCGAGTGTGGAAGGGGCTGAGGCGCACCGGCCGCGGCTCCTCCATCGGCTGGAGCGGGTGGATGATGTCGTAGACCTCGACGAAGTTCTGGCAGTCGCGGGCCAGCACGTAGTCCGGCGCGAGCTGGTGCGGCTCGAACCGGTTGACGTCGCACTCGTGCAAGTCAAACGACGAGCAGTGGCCGTCGACCAGCCACTCGGCCATCGCCTTGCCGACGCCCGCGGAGTGGGTCACCCAGACCGCCTCGGCGACCCAGAAGCCCTTCACGTCGGGGGACTCGCCCATCAGCGGCATATGGTCCTGCGTGAAGGAGAACAGCCCGTTGATGCCCTCGTCGATCTTCGCCGCGCGGGTGCCGGGCAGCAGCCGCTGGGTCTCGGTCCAGGCGTCCTCGAAGTCCTCGGGGGTGAACGTGAGCACCGACGGCATGACCTCGGCCTCGTCCACGGACAGCAGGTCCTCGGGGCTGACCGGCATCGGCCGGTGGCCGTAGTAGCCGATGCCGATGCCGTCGAACCGCTGGCGGTAGTAGAGGTCGGCGTCCTGGTGCCGCAGGATCGGCAGCGTCGCCTCCTCCTCGCGTCCGGCGAGGTCGGGCACCTGGCCGGTCCAGGCGAGCTGGTGCGCGAGCGGGGTCAGCGGCAGCGGCATCCCGACCATGCCGGCGACCTTCGGCCCCCAGATGCCGGCGCAGCAGACCACGACGTCGGCGGGGATCTCGCCCTGGTCGGTCACCACGCCTGCCACCCGGCCGTCCTCGGTGCGGACGTCGAGCACCTCGTGCCGCTCCAGCACCCGTACGCCGCGCGACCGCGCCCGCCTGAGCTGCGCGTCGACCGCGCGTACGGCCTTCGCGAGGCCGTCGGTGGGGATGAACAGGCCACCCAGCACGGCGCCGGGGTCCACCAGGGGGTGGTGCTCGGCGCACTCGGCGGGGGTGAGCAGGCGCGACTCGACGCCCCAGGACGTGGCCCAGCCGTGCCGCCGGTGCAGCTCGGCGAGCCGTTCCGGGCTGGTCGCGACCTCGAGCCCGCCGACCTGGAGGAAACAGGGCTCGCCGTCGAGGTCGAGCGAGCAGAGCTTCTCGACGGTGTAGCGCGCCATCTCGGTCATGGTCTTCGACCCGTTGATCTGGAAGACCAGTCCCGGGGCGTGTGAGGAGGAGCCCCCTGTCGCGGGCACCGGGCCCTGGTCGACCACGGTGACGTCCGTCCAGCCTCGGGCCGACAGTTCGTCGGCGAGTGCCGCACCGACGACGCCTGCTCCGATGATGACGACGCGCGGGCCCGTCATACCCACCTCCGGTGTTGGCACTTGTTGCGCAATTCGCAACATTATGCGCTTAACGCAACAAGCGTGACGCGTCATATAGCAGGTGTCAAGCACCAAAAACACGACAAAACCGTGCCTGGTGACAGTCGAGGGGAAGATCGGCACCGGGCACGGGGCGGCTACACTCCCGCCCCGAACCATCCCATTCGGGCAGATACCTCGCGGGCCGCCGCCATGACCTGCTCCGCTACGGCGGCGATCGACGTTTCGGGCATCCGGAAGGTCGGGCCTGACGCGCTGAGCGAGGCGACGACGGAGCCGTCCGCGCCGAGGACGGGCGCCGCGACCGCGCTCAGACCGTCCTCCAGCTCGTCCACCGCCGTCGCGTACCCACGGCGGCGCACCTCGGCGAGCTCCGCGCGCAGCCGGCCGGGATCGGTGACGGTCCGCGCGGCGAGGACAGGCAGCCCGGCCTCGATCACCTCCTCGCACAGCGCGGCGGGCGCGTGCGCGAGCAGGACCTTGCCGTTGGACGTCGCATGCAGGGGGATCCGCTGACCCACCCAGTGGTGCAGCTGGAGCGCCGACGGCCCGGCGACCTGGTCGACGTACAGGGCCTCCCGGCCGGCGAGGACGGCCACGTTGACGGTCTCCCCCACCGCGCGGGCGAGCGCCGGCGTGACGGCGCGGCTCTCGCGCACCAGGTCGAGCCGCGCGCTGGTCGCCCCGGCGAGCCTGACCACGCCCACGCCGAGCCGATACTTGCCGCGGTCGTTGTCCTGCTCGACCAGATCGTGGCTCTCCAGCGTCGCCACCAGGCGGAACGCGGTGGACCTGTGCACGCCGAGGCCGGCCGCGAGCTCGCTGACGCCGAGCTCGCCGTCGCGGGCGAGCAACTTCAGGATGGTGAGTGCGCGGTCGACGGACTGTACGGCCGCCCCGTCACCCGACCCGTTGCTCATGGCACAACTCTACGCGGATTACGCACCAAATTCTTGACCTGTCTCATCCGACGGTTCACTCTGTTGCGTATACATCACCATGTTGCGTATGACGCACTCAGGAGGCTCCATGTCCGCTCGCCCGGGTCGCGAGTTCGTCCTCACGTTCTCCTGCGTCGACCGGCCGGGGATCGTCTACGCGGTGAGCGGCTTCCTCGTGCAGCACGCGGGCGACATCCTGCAGAGCCAGGAGTTCAACGACCGGACCAACGGCCACTTCTTCATGCGGGTCCACTTCGCGGTGCCCGAGGGCCGCGGCGACATCGAGGAACTGCGCCGCGACTTCTCCCGCGTCGGGGACTCCTTCCGCATGACGTGGCAGCTCAAGGACGCCGCGACGCCGACGAGGACCCTCGTGCTCGTGTCGAAGTTCGGGCACTGCGTGAACGACCTGCTCTACCGCCAGCGGGTCGGCGCGCTGAACATCGAGATCCCCGCGATCGTCTCCAACCACCCGGACCTCGAACCGCTGGCCGAGTTCTACGGCGTGCCGTTCCACCACGTGCCCGTCACTCCCGCCACCAAGCCGGAGGCCGAGCAGCGCGTCCTTGAACTGGCCGAGGAGCTCGGCACCGATTTGGTGGTGCTCGCCCGCTACATGCAGGTCCTGAGCGACGACATGTGCAAGCGCCTGGAGGGCCGGGCGATCAACATCCACCACTCGTTCCTGCCGGGGTTCAAGGGCGCCAAGCCGTACCACCAGGCCCACGAGCGCGGCGTCAAGCTGATCGGCGCGACCGCGCACTACGTCACCGCCGACCTCGACGAGGGACCGATCATCGAGCAGGACGTGGCGCGCGTGGACCACTCGCTCGACCCGGGCGAACTCGTCACCGTGGGCCGCGACGTGGAGGCGCAGGTGCTCGCCAGGGCCGTACGCTGGCACAGCGAGAACCGCGTGCTCCTCAACGGCGACCGCACCGTCGTCTTCCGCTGAGTCTCCCCTGGGAATCCCGCGACGCCCCAGCTCAGGGTTTGCGTCAGGCGCTACAGTCCGGCTATGAGCAACGACGCTTCCGCCGCCAGGGCCGAGGCCAACGGCGGCGGCGTGCAGTCCGTGGACCGGGCCATCAGCATCATGGAGATCCTCGCCGACCGCGGGGAGGCGGGGGTCACCGAGATCGCCGCCCAGATCGAGGTCCACAAGTCGACCGCGTTCCGCCTGCTGGGCGCCCTGGAGGCGCGCGGGCTCGTCGAGCAGACCGAGGACCGCGGCAAGTATCGTCTCGGCTTCGGGCTCGTCCGCCTCGCCGGCAGCGTCTCCACACGGATGGACGTCACCCAGCAGAGCAGGCCCGTCTGCCAGCGCCTGGCGGAGGAGATCGGCGAGACGGTGAACATCGCCGTCCTGCGCTCGCACTACGCGGTCAACCTCGACCAGGTGCGCGGCCCCTCCGCCGTCACCGCCCACAACTGGGTGGGCCAGCTCACCCCCCTGCACGCGACGTCGAGCGGCAAGGTCCTGCTGGCACACGTGGACCGGCAGCGCCGCGAGGACCTGCTGCGTGCCGCGGGCCTGCGGCGCTACACGCCGAGCACGGTGACCTCGGTGGAGGACCTGGAGCGGGAGCTGGCGGAGGTGCGCGAGCGTGGCTACGCGCTGACGCTGGAGGAGCTGGAGGTGGGCCTGAACGCGCTCGCCGCGCCCGTCCGCTCCTTCGGCGGAGAGGTCGTGGCGGCGGTCAGCGCGTCCGGGCCCGCCTACCGGTTCAGCGAGGGCCGCATGCGGGAGCTCGCCCCCGTCCTCGTCAAGGGAGCAGAGGAGATCAGTCACCGCCTCGGCGGCTAGCCCCTCTCCCTTGCCGCACGCCGCAGCCGTACGACGACGCTCTTGGACGTGGGCGTGTTCGACGTCTCCGCCACCGAGTCCAGGGGCACCAGCACGTTGGTCTCCGGGAAGTACGCCGCGCAGCAGCCACGCGCCGTCGGATAGGCGACGGCCCGGAACCCCTCGGCCACGCGCTCGCCGTCCGGCCACTCGCTGATGAGGTCGAGCATGTCGCCGTCGGCGAGACCGCGCTCGGCCAGGTCGTCGGGGTGCACGAACACCACCCGCCGCCCGTTGGCGATGCCGCGGTAGCGGTCGTTCAGCCCGTAGATCGTGGTGTTGTACTGGTCGTGGCTGCGCACGGTCTGTAGCAGGAGGCGGCCCGGCGGCACGCGCAGCACCTCCAGCGGATTGACCGTGAAGTTCGCCTTCCCCGTGGCCGTGGGGAAACGGCGCTCGTCGCGCGGCGCGTTCGGCAGGAGGAAGCCGCCCGGCCTGCGCACTCTCGCGTTGAAGTCGTCGAACCCGGGCACCACCCGCTGGATGCGCTCCCTGATCGCGTCGTACCCGGCCTCGAACTCGGCCCACGGCACGTGCGGGTCGTCACCGAGCAGCTCGCGGGCCAGCCGGCACACGATCGCCACCTCGGACAGCAGCGCGTCCGACGCCGGGCGAAGCCGCCCGCGCGAGGCGTGCACCGCGCCCATCGAGTCCTCGACCGTGACGAACTGCTCGCCGCCCGCCTGGACGTCCCGCTCGGTGCGGCCGAGCGTGGGCAGGATGAGCGCCTGCTCGCCGCAGACGGCGTGCGACCGGTTGAGCTTGGTCGACACCTGCACGGTGAGCCGGCAGCGGCGCAGGGCCGCCTCGGTCGCGGCGGTGTCCGGTGTCGCCGAGACGAAGTTGCCGCCCATGGCGAAGAACACCCTGGCGTCCCCGTCGCGCATGGCGCGGATGGCCTCCACGGTGTCGTGGCCGTGCTCGCGCGGCGGCGGGAAGCCGAACTCCTTCTCCAGCGCGTCGAGGAACTCGGGCCTGGGCTTCTCGTAGATGCCCATCGTCCGGTCGCCCTGCACGTTGGAGTGCCCGCGTACGGGACACACGCCCGCGCCGGGACGTCCCACGTTGCCGCGCAGCAGCAGGAAGTTGACGATCTCCCTGATCGTCGGGACCGACTTGCGGTGCTGGGTGAGGCCCATCGCCCAGCAGACCACGACCGAGCGGGCGGCCAGCACGTCGCGGGCCGTCTCCTCGATCTCCGCGCGGTCAGCCCGGTCGCTTCCAGCACCTCGGTCCAGTCGAGCCCGCGTACGTGCTTCTCCCAGGCGTCGAACCCGTGCGTGTGCACCTCGACGAAATCGCGATCCACCACCGTGCCTGGCGCGGCGTCCTCGGCCTCCAGCAGGAGCAGCGACAGCGCCTGGAACAGCGCCAGGTCGCCGCCCAGCCGGATCTGCAGGAACCGGTCGGACAGCGCCGTCCCGGTCCCCGCGAGGCCGGAGGGCCGCTGCGGGTTGCGGAAGCGCATCAGCCCCGCCTCCGGCAGCGGGTTGACCGCCACGATCCGGGCGCCGTTGCGCTTGGCCCGCTCCAGCGCGGTGAGCATACGCGGGTGGTTGGTGCCGGGGTTCTGGCCGACCACGAAGACGAGGTCGGCCCGGTGCAGGTCCTCCAGCAGCACCGTCCCCTTGCCGATGCCGAGCGTCTCGGTCAGCGCCGAGCCGCTCGACTCATGGCACATGTTGGAGCAGTCGGGCAGGTTGTTGGTGCCGAACCGGCGGACGAGAAGCTGGTAGGCGAAGGCGGCCTCGTTGGAGGTGCGGCCGGAGGTGTAGAAGACGGCCTGTCCGGGGTGGTCGAGCGCGCGCAGTTCGCGCGCGACGACACCGAAGGCGTCCTCCCACGAGATCGGCTCGTAGTGGTCCGAGCCCGCCGGCTTGTACATCGGCTCGGTGAGCCGGCCCTGCTGGCCCAGCCAGTAGTCGCTGCGCCGGGCCAGTTCGTCCACCGGGTGCTCGGCGAAGAAGTCGCGCGTGACCCTGCGGACCGTCGCCTCCTCGGCCACCGCCTTCGCGCCGTTCTCGCAGAACTCGGCGGGACTGCGGTGGCCGTCGCCCTCGGGCCAGGCGCACCCCGGGCAGTCGAAGCCGGACTTCTGGTTCACCCGCAGCAGGGTCAGCACCGTCCGCCCCGCGCCCATCTGCCGGTACGCCGTGCCGAGCGCGTGGCCGACCGCCGGGACCCCGCCCGCCCAGTTCTTGGGCGCACGGATCTCCAGGTGTTCGTCTCCGACGTCCTCCCGAGGGGCCTTACGTGTCACGCCGCATCTCCTCCGAACTCACTCGCCGAGCTTGCCACGAACCCAATCATGGAACAGGCCGATGTGGTGCTCGCTCGGCACCAGCACGCCGCCCTTGGCGTACGTGCGGGAGCTCATCGAGGGCTGGGTGCGCTCGCAGGCGTCGAAGTCCTGCACGTTGACCCGGTGGAACAGCTCCACCGACCGGCTGATGTCCTTGCCCGAGGCCACGACCTCCGGCAGGTAGAGCCAGTCGCACTCCACCACCGTGCGGTCGACGGCCAGCGGGAACATCCGATGGATGATCACGTGGTCGGGCACCATGTTGACGAACACCTGCGGCTTGATGGTGATCGCGTAGTAGCGCCGGTCCTGGTCCTCGCTGATGGTCGGGATGCGGTCGAGCCCCTCGGAGCCGTCGACCGTGAACCCCTGGATGTCCTCGCCGAACAGCGCGCCGTGGCCCACGTAGTACTGCGCGGCGTAGCCGTCGGCGAACTCCGGCAGCACCTCGGTCAGCTCCGGGTGGATGGTCGCGCAGTGGTAGCACTCCATGAAGTTCTCGACGATGAGCTTCCAGTTCGCCTTCACGTCGTACACGATCCGGCGGCCGAGCGCCAGGTTGGCGACGTCGTAGTTGTCGAGGGAGGCCACGTCGCCGAGACGCGTGCGCACCTCGCCGAGCACGGTGTCCTCGAACGAGGGCGGCTCGTCGGCCAGGCAGACCCACACGTAGCCCAGCCACTCCCGCACCGCCACGTTGACGAGGCCGTACTCGACCCGGTCGAGGTCGGGCATCTTGGTGAGGTTGGGGGCCGCGATGAGCTTGCCCTCCAGGTCGTACGTCCAGGCGTGGTACGGGCACTGGAAGGCCCGCTTCACCTCGCCGGACTCCTCCGTGCAGATCCGGGCGCCACGGTGGCGGCAGACGTTGTAGAACGCGCGGATCGAGTTGTCCCGCGCCCGGGTGATCAGGATGCTCTCGGTGACGACCTGGACGGTCCTGAACGCCCCGGGCTTGGGCAGGTCGGCGGCCCGGACCGCGCAGAACCACATCGACTCGAAGATGCGCTTCTGCTCAGACGCGAAGACCTGGGGGTCGGTGTAGTGCTCGCCCGGCAGCGTGGCCATCAGGCTGGGGGGCAGGCTCGTGGTGCTCACTTTGGCTCCTGGTGGTCGTGCGCAGTGGTCGTGCGCGTGGTCCTGCGTAGCGCGTCGCTGATCTGAGAGGTCAGGGGGAATCCGGTCAGAGGGCGGAGAGCCGATCAGAGCACGACGACGGAGCGCAGCACCTCGCCGTGGTGCATCTTCTCGAAGGCCGCCTCGACGTCCTCGAGCGCGATCGTCTCGGTGACGAACGCGTCCAGGTCGAGCCGTCCCTGCTGGTAGAGGGAGACGAGCATCGGGAAGTCGCGGCTCGGCAGGCAGTCGCCGTACCAGGAGGACTTGAGCGCGCCGCCGCGGCCGAAGACGTCGAGCAGCGGCAGTTCCAGCGTCATCTCCGGTGTCGGCACGCCGACCAGCACGACGGTCCCGGCCAGGTCGCGGGCGTAGAACGCCTGCTTGTACGTCTCGGGGCGGCCCACCGCCTCGATCACGACGTCGGCGCCGAACCCGCCGGTCAGCTCGCGGATCGCCTCCACCGCGTCGGTCTCGCGGGAGTTCACGGTGTGGGTGGCGCCGAAACGCCGGGCCCATTCGAGCTTGGTGTCGTCCACGTCCACCGCGATGATCGTGGTCGCGCCGGCCAGGTGCGCGCCCGCGACGGCCGCGTCGCCCACGCCGCCGCAACCGATGACGGCGACCGAGTCACCACGGGTCACCCCGCCGGTGTTGATGGCCGCGCCGAGCCCCGCCATGACCCCGCAGCCGAGCAGGCCGACCGCGACCGGCGACGCGCTCGGGTCGACCTTCGTGCACTGGCCGGCCGCGACGAGCGTCTTGTCGGCGAACGCGCCGATCCCGAGCGCCGGGGACAGCGGGGTGCCGTCGGCCAGCGTCATCTTCTGCGTGGCGTTGTGGGTGGCGAAGCAGTACTGCGGACGTCCGCGCAGGCAGGCGCGGCAGGCGCCGCAGACCGCGCGCCAGTTGAGGATGACGAAGTCGCCGGGGGCGACGTCGGTCACCCCCTCGCCGACGGCCTCGACCACTCCGGCCGCCTCGTGCCCGAGGAGGAACGGGAAGTCGTCGTTGATGCCGCCCTCGCGGTAGTGCAGGTCGGTGTGGCACACCCCGCAGGCCTGCACGGCCACGAGTGCCTCACCCGGGCCCGGGTCGGGGACGAGGACGGTCTCCAGGCTGACCGGCTGTCCCTTGCCCCTCGCGACGACCCCGCGGACTTCGTGCGCCATGTCTCTCTTTCCCTCGATCAGTCAGCATGCGTTAGTTGTGCAACACGAAACACATAGCACTATGCGCAACAGACTGAGGCTGTGCAGGGCCACTGTCAAGGGCTGAAGTGAGGGTTGTCCCCTGCCGGTCAGGCGGTCCGCGGCCACCTGACCGTGCCGATCACCGCAGGCCCTGCTCCAGTTGGGTGACGACCGGGGCGAGCAGGTCGTTCAGCTCGCGTACGAGGACCGCGAGCGCGCGGTGCGCCGTCTCGGCCAGGTCGTGCGCGGGCCCGTCCGGCGCGGCGGGCAGGTCGTCCAGCGGCACCGGGGCGTCCACGAGCAGGGTCGGACGCAGATAGGGGACCTTCGCGAGGTCCTGCTCGGCGGGCTCGACGAACTGGCCGAAGATCTCCGGCCAGTCCCGCCAGCCGCGGTCGCGCCACCAGTCACGCGACACCGTCAGCGCGGCCGGCAGCGGAGAGACGATCGTGACGCGCGCCGTCAGCGACCCGTCCCAGGTGTTGCGCTCGCAGGAGGCCGACAGGATCCGCCGGTGCCAGCGCACGAACCCCGGCGAGGTCAGGGGCGGGGTGGCGATCCGCCAGGCCGCGCACGCGAACGCGACCGGGGCGATGTCACCCCACACCCCCTCGAACTCGCCGATGTTCTCCCACACGCGCTCGGAGTAGTGGCTGACACCGCTGTAGCGGACGCGCTCCCGGTCGGAGCGGCCGTCGATCCAGAACGCCTGCTGGCCGGCCATGCGCCGGGATCAGCCGTTCGACGCGGCGGTGGTCGGCGCGGCGACGGCGGCGGGCGCGGTCTCGCCGGTGAAGGTGAACTTCGCGGCGTCACCTTCGCCCTCGACGTCGATCTTGACGACCTGGCCGGGCCGCAGCTCGCCGTAGAGGATCTTCTCCGACAGCGTGTC
>NZ_MWJN01000084.1:0-37679 GCF_002027145.1 Microbispora sp. GKU 823
TAGCGGGCCAGGTTCTTGGCCTTGCGCTCCAGATGGCGCGGATTGGGAATCTTCTCGCCCGTGGACAGGACGGCGAAGTCGCTCACGCCGAGGTCGACCCCGATCTGGCCGGTAGCGGGCAGCGGCTCGGGTCTGGTTTCGGCCTCCACCGCCAAGGAGGCGTACCAGCGGCCGTCGCTGTCGCGGGAGACGGTTACCGTGGTGGGGTTGATCGTGGCGGGGTCGACCTCGGGCCAGGACCACACGAACGCGATCGGGCCGTCCATCTTGGCCAGCCACAGTTCCCGGTCCTGAAGAACCGGGCTTCCTCAGGAGGACCCGGTGAGGCACATCCCTCACCGCGTCCGGAAATATCCGGATGCGACCTCAGGTTGGGCCCAGCATGAGCGAGGACATCATCCGCGGGCTGCCGCGTGGGACGGCCGAGGTGCCGCTGTCGATCCTGGAGCTCGCGACCGTCGGCGAGGGCTCCACACCGACCGAGGCGCTGCGCGACGCCACCGAACTGGCCCGGCGGGCCGAGGAGTGGGGCTACCACCGCATCTGGGTCGCCGAGCACCACGGAATGCCCGGAGTGGCCAGTTCCTCCCCGGCCGTGCTCATCGCGCACCTCGCGGCGGCGACCCGGTCGATCCGGATCGGCTCCGGCGGCGTGATGCTGCCCAACCACGCCCCGCTGGTGATCGCCGAGCAGTTCGGCACGCTGCACGCGCTGCACCCCGGCCGCATCGACCTCGGCCTCGGCCGCGCCCCCGGCACCGACATGGCCACGGCGAACGCCCTGCGCCGCTCGGCCGAGGTGGACCCCGACGAGTTCCCCCAGCAGGTGGCCGAGCTGACCGGCTTCCTCGACGCCTCCTTCCCGCCCGGCCATCCGTACGAGAAGATCCGGGCCGTGCCGGGCGGCGCAGACTCGGCGGGCACGGGCCGGCCGCCGATCTGGCTGCTCGGCTCCAGCGGGTTCAGCGCCAGGCTGGCCGGGCTGCTCGGGCTGCCGTTCGCCTTCGCCCATCACTTCAGCGCCGCCAACACCGAGCCCGCGCTCGACCTCTACCGCTCCTCGTTCCGGCCCTCGGAGGTGCTCGACCGGCCGTACGCGCTGATCGGGGTGGCGGCCGTCGCGGCCGACACCGACGAGGAGGCGCTGCGCCAGACCATGCCGGGCGCGTTGTCGTGGCTGCGCCTGCGCTACGGGCGGCCCGGCCGCACGCCCACCGTCGAGGAGGCGGAGGCGTACCCGTACACCCCGATGGAGCGGGAGTTCGTCCGCGAGCGGCTGTCGACGGTGGTGCACGGCGACCCGCAGACCGTGCGGGACGGGCTGGAGGAGCTGCGCAAGCGCACCGGGGCCGACGAGCTGATGATCACCACCCAGGTCCACGGCGGCGCGGCGCGCCTGCGCTCCTACGAGCTGATCGCCAAGGCGTACGGGATGATCTAGCCGCGCAGGAACGCGACGACGGCGAGCACACGGCGATGGGCGTCCTCGTCGGGAGGCAGGTCGAGCTTGGTGAGGATGTTCCCGATGTGCTTGCCGACGACGGCCTCCGACACCACCAGCGCGCGGGCGATCGCGGCGTGCGGGCTCGGCGCGGGCTCGGCGTCCATGATCCGCAACCGCCGGCGTTCGAGCGCGCCAGCCATACCTCCACGGGTGGGCCGGGGCGGCTGGTGGGCGCGGATCCCGCACCGGTCTGATGGGCCGCATGAACGAGACAGTGCAGCTGAACGACACAGTCCAGCAGGTGTCCGATCTGAGGGCGTTCGCGGGTGTGGCGCTGCGCCGGCAGGGCGTCGTGGGAGCCGTGGCCCCGAGCTCGCGCTCGCTCGCGCGGGCCCTCACCGCCGTCGTCCCGACGACCGGCCCCGCCGTGATCGTGGAGCTCGGCCCGGGCACCGGCGCGATCAGCGAGGCCATCAGGGAACGGCTCGCCCCCGGTTCCCGCCAGCTCGCCGTCGAGATCGACCCGGGGATGGTGGCGCACCTGCGACGCGCCCGGCCCTGGCTGAATGTGCTCCAGGGCGACGCGGCCCGCCTCGGCGCGCTCCTGGACGAACAGGCAGTCTCCCGGGTCGACGCCGTGGTCAGCACACTGCCGTGGACGCTCTTCCCCGAGGACGTGCAGGAGCCGATCCTCGGGGAGGTCGGGCGGGTGCTGCGCCCGACGGGGGCGTTCACCACGGTGACCTATCTGCCCGCGGTGCCGCTGGCTCGGGCGCGGCGTTTCCGGCGGCGCCTGCGCGCCGCCTTCGACGAGGTGCTCACGACCGGGCCGGTCTGGCGCAACGTGCCGCCCGGCCTGGCGTACGTGTGCCGGAGGCCGGTGGGCCGTGGCTGAGCCGCTCGGCCGGCGTCCCCGCGCACCCGGGGTTCCAGGAGAATTCCGGAGACCGCGAACCTCGGCGGCCCGCCGGACATCCAAAACAACGAGACCGGAGGGGAGGGGCCCCTCCGGGGTTATCCGGCGAAAGGAAGCACCATGATCCTACGGGGGATCCGCAACGGCGCCCTGACCCTGTCCGCGGCGGCGCTGCTGACCGTCGCCGCCGCCGCTCAGGCCGGTGCCGTGTCCGCCGCCCCGGCGTCCGTGAGCGCCGCGAGCTGCGCGCGCGTCAACCACTCGTCCGGCTACGTCACCCAGACCGTGAAGGTGACCAACAACTGCGGCTACACCGTCTCCTTCTCCGTCCGGCGCGTGGGGCCCGACAGCCCCTGCTACATCGTCCGGCCCGGTCACTACCGGACGTACAAGTGGGGCAACGGGCTGAACTACCAGGGCATCAGGTGGAACTGCTCCTGATCCGCGCGTCGCGGACGCCCGCCTGAGCGGGCGTCCGCCCGGAACGACAACGGTCGTTCTCACCGGGGGGCGAGGGCCTCCAGGGCCTCCTCCGCGCGGCGCATGGAGTCTCGGGGGTCGGCCTCGGGATTGCCGATCTCCGGGTCGAAGTTGAGGTCGTGGAAGACATCGGTCACGCCCTTGGCCGCGAGCGCCTCGACGTCCTGCCTGATCTTGTCGTACGACCCGGTCAGCGGGCCCTCGTCCCCCGGGCGGACGCGGGTGACGCCGCGGACGACGAACCGCAGCGCGTCGGGGTCGCGGCCCGCCCGCCGGGCCGCCTCCTTCACGATGGCGATCTGCTGGTCGATCGTGTCCAGATCGGCGCGGCTGGAGCTGATCCAGCCGTCGGCGATCCGCCCGGCCCGCTCCAGCGCCACCCGGGCCGTGCCGCCGAGCATCACCGGCGGCGGCGTGGCCGGCTTGGGGTCCTGGTGGGAGGGCGGCACCTCGTAGAACTCGCCCTTGTGCTCGACGACGTCCTCGGTCCACAGCCGCCGCAGCAGGCCGACGTACTCCTCGCCGCGCCTGCCCCGCCGTTCCATCGGGACGCCGGAGGCGGCGAACTCCTCGGGCAGCCAGCCGAGCCCCAGGCCCACGTCGAGCCTGCCGCCGGACACCTCCTGCAGGGAGGCGAGCTGCTTGGCCATCAGGACCGGGGAGACGAAGGGCAGATTGAGCACGGCCACCCCGAGCCGTACCCGCTCGGTGACGCCCGCGAGGTACGCGAGCGCGACGACGGGGTCGTGCACGCTCCGGTAGACCGGGCCCATCGGGTGGCCGACGGGATAGAGCAGACGCTGGAACGTCCACACCCCGTGGTAGCCGAGTTCGTCCGCGCGGCGCGCGATCCGCCTCATGTTCTCCGGTGTCGCCCACGAGCCCGACACCGGCACAGAAAACCCAATCCTCATAAGGGCACTTTAGGGTGTCCCCGTGATCGAGGAACTGGCGCGGCTGGCGCGCCGCGACGGGCCGGTGACGGTGCTCAAGCAGACCCGCGTGCTCGTGGTCAGGGCCGGGGACGTCGTCGTCAAGGCCCATCCCCCGGGCACCGACGAACACGCCCTGCGCGCCCGCCTCGACGCCGCCGGGAACCTGCCCGGCGTCATGCTGCCTCCCCTCGGCCTCGAACGGCTGGACGGCAGGCTCGTCACGATCTGGCCCGCCGGCGAGCCGCTCACCATGGCCGACGTCGACGCGGGGACGACGCCGTGGGAGGAGGGCGGCCGGCTGCTCGCCCTGCTGCACGCCCGGCGGGCGCCCGCGGGGCTGCCGCCCGCCGGGGGACCTTCACGGTTGCCCAGGGCCATGGCCGACCTGGCGGCGGCCGGCGTCCCGGATCAGGTCGCCGCGCCCATCCGGGCGGCGTACGCGACGCTGCCGCAGGTCAGGGAGGGCGGCGCGCTGACGCACGGCGACTGGCACCTCGGCCAGATCGTCCGGCACGACGGGGCCTGGCTGCTGATCGACCCGGACGACCTGGGTCCGGGCGACCCCGCGTGGGACCTCGCCCGCCCGGCCGCGTGGTACGCCGCCGGCCTGCTCGACCCCCGGGACTGGGAACGCTTCCTCACCGCCTACCTCGCGGCCGGCGGGACCGCCGTCTCCGCCGGCGACCCGTGGCGGGAACTCGACGGCCGGCCCGGGCGTGACCGTCCAACTGGCCGCGACGGCGGTGGCCACGGCGGCGCGGGCGGGGGGAACCGCCCGACGACGCCGCCGAGGCCCTGGTGTCCGCCTGTGTGAGGATCGTCGCGGCCACGGAGGCCGAGACCTGACCGAGGGAGAGTTCGTCACATGGAGTGCCCCAAGTGCCGTGGCCGGATGCGGACGTTCGACCGCAACGGGGTCCACATCGAGCAGTGTGACAACTGCCGGGGGATTTTCCTCGACTACGGCGAGCTGGAGACGCTGACCCGGATGGAGTCCCAGTGGGCTCAGCAGCACTACGCTCCCCCGCCGCCGGCGCACGGTGGGCCCGCCTGGGGCGGCCACCACGGGGGCCACTACGGCCACCGGCGCAACAGCTGGGTCGGCATGCTGTTCTCCAGCTGAGTCCTTCCCAGAGGCTTCGGACGGAGGCCGCGGCCCGGATCCGGGCCGCGGCCTCTGCCGTGTCCGGTCATGCCGGGAAGGCGTCCGGGTCCACCTCGCTCGTGGTGGCGTTCCCGCCGAACACCGCGTCGAGGGTGAGCGTCCAGTCCTTCCAGCTCACGCCGCCGCCCGAGTAGAGGGTCCGGAACGTCAGCGGGTCGTCGAACTTGGAGAAGCCGCAGTTCCTGCTGAAGGCGCGGCTGCTCCTGTCGTAGTCCACGCCGGTGGTGAAGTAGACGCGGTAGGTGCCGTCCTTGATGTTCGCGACCTTCGTGCTCGACCGCTTGCGCACGTAGAAGCTGACCGCCTTGCGCCCTCCGCGCACGAGCGTCACCACGCCGTCCTGCGCGCCGCCGTTCTGCACGGTCAGGCTGCTCCGGCCGCCCCGGATCGCCGACAGCAGCATCGTGCCGTTGCCGAGGCGGCGGGCGCGCTGGGCCGGCGGCTTGATCTGGACCACCGGATAGTCTCCGGCCTTCGCCAGGTCGCCTCCGGACGCCCTGAGGGCCTTGAACTCGCCCGACCGGCCGAGCCTGGCCAGCACGGCCGTCCCGTTGCACAGGGCGTGCGACGTCACGTCCTCGTCCAGCGCGCCGAGCCTGCCGTTCAGGCCGCGCAGCGCCGCGACGTAGTCGGCGTGCTCGGGGGCGACGTCAGCGGGAGGCCCGCAGCCCCCCCGAGCCGCTCCAGCGCGGATTCCAGGGCGCTTTCCGCCCGGCCGATGCGCTGGTGAAGCGACCGGAAGGTACGCGCCTTGGCGATGGCGGCGAGCGTCGTGCGGGCGGGGCGGCCGGCGGCGTCGAGCGCGCTCCGGTACGCCTCCGGGGTCAGCGCCGGCGGGCCGGAGGAGGCGGACGGCGCCGCCTCATCGCCGGAGGCGGCCTTTCCCGATCCACCGGACGACGCCGTGCAGGCCGCGAGCGTGACGGACGCGGCCAGCACGGCGACGGCGGCGGCTGGGACAGTGCGCGAGAAGGTCCGGGGGGAGATCACGCGAAACACTGTCAGCCGGTGAGCGGGCGCTGTCAATTCACGCTGACGACGTCACCCCCTCAGGGCCCAGGGTGAGCCACCGGGTGATGCCGATCGACTCCAGGAACGGCAGGTCGTGGGAGGCCACCACGAGCGCTCCCCGATAGGCCGACAGCGCCTGCGCGAGCTGGCGCACGCTGGCCAGGTCGAGGTTGTTGGTCGGCTCGTCCAGCAGCAGGAGCCGCGGCGCGGGCTCGGCCAGCAGCAGCGAGGCCAGCACGGCGCGGAACCGTTCGCCTCCCGAGAGCGTGCCGGCCGGGCGTTCGGCCCGTGCGCCCCGGAACAGGAACCGGGCGAGCCCGGCCCTGACGGCGTTGACCGACGCCGCGGGCGCGACCGCCCGCACGTTGTCGACCAGGCTGAGCGCGTCGTCGAGCACGTCGAGCCGCTGCGGCAGGTAACGCACCGGGACGCCTCGGCGGACCGAGCCCTCGCCCGGCGGGATCTCGCCCAGGATCGTGCGCAGCAGCGTCGTCTTGCCCGAGCCGTTCGGCCCCAGCAGGGCGATCCGCTCCGGGCCGCGGACGATCAGGTCGCCGATCGGCCCGGCGCGTGCGCAGGCCGTCCAGTTCGAGCACGGTGCGCCCGGCCGGCACCTCGGTGGCGGGCAGCTCCACCCGGATCTCGGCGTCGTCGCGCACCGCCTCCTCCGCCTCGGCCAGCCGCTCGCGGGCGGCCGCCACCTTCTCCTCGTGCATGAGCCGGTGCTTGCCCGCCGAGACCTGGGCCTGGCGCTTGCGCTCCTGCATGATGATCTTGGGCTCGCGCTTCTGCTCGTACATCTTGTTGCCGTAGCGCACCCGCCGGGCCAGCTTCGTGTGCGCCTCGGCCAGCTCGCGCCGCTGACGGCGCAGGTCGCCCTCGGCCGCGCGGACCATCCGCTCGGCGGCCTCCCGCTCGACCGCGAGCACCTCTTCGTACTCGCTGAGCGTGCCGCCGAACGTACGGCGGGCGGGCAGGTCGGCGATCTGGTCCACGAGGTCGAGCAGCGTGCGGTCGTGGCTGACGACGACCAGCGTCCTCGTCCACGACGAGACGGCGTCGTACAGGCGCCGCCGCGCGTCGAGGTCGAGGTTGTTGGTCGGCTCGTCGAGCAGCAGCACGTCGGGCTCGGCGAGGAAGCGTGCGGCGAGGCCGACCATGACGGTCTCGCCGCCCGAGAGCGTCGCGACCGTCCGGTCGAGGTCCACGCCGGTCAGCCCGAGGCGGTCGAGCTCGGCCCGGGCGCGCTCCTCGACGTCCCAGATCACCGCGTCGTAGTTCGCCTCGCTCAGGTCGCCCCGCTCGATCGCGTGCAGCGCCTCCCGGGCGGGCGTGATCCCCAGCAGGTCCGACACTGTACGGCTCGCGCCGAGCGGGAGGTTCTGCGGCAGGTAACCCAGCCGCCCGGTGACCGACACCGATCCGCTCGTCGGGGTCAGCTCTCCGGCGATCAGCTTGAGCAGCGTGGACTTGCCGCTGCCGTTGACGCCGATGAGCCCGGTCCGGCCGGCACCGAACGTGAAGTCGAGCTTCTCGAAGACGGGCGTCCCGTCGGACCAGGAAAACGACAGATCCGTACAGACAATGGAATGAGACATGAGGCGGCTCCGGGTATCCCCAAGGGCGAAATGGTGAACAAACGCATGGAGACACCGCGGGCACGGGCCGCGAGGCGAGGGTCTGCCTGAGGTCGCTGCGCCGGACCACCGATGGCGGCCGTGGGCGCGGTGTCGGGACCTCAGAGCTCCAAGTGACCCTCCAGGGTGCGGCGGCAGGACGTCCGTCACGATAACGGGGAGCCGAGATGGGACGCCACCGAATTAATCCACCCCCGCCGGGGGCGTCACCTCAGCCGCCCCTGAAGGTGACAAAAGTCCTACCCCGCTCCAGGAGTTCGGGACCTTGTCGGTAAGGTGAACCTGCCCTAACTTAGGTAAGGCTTACCGAGCGTCCGGAGGACGATGTGTTCGCGAGTTACCTCATCGGCCTTCGCGAGGGCCTTGAGGCCACTCTTGTGGTCTCCATCCTCGTGGCCTTCCTCGTCAAGAGCGGCCGCCGCGAACGGCTGCCCATGGTCTGGGCCGGTGTCGGCGCGGCCGTCCTCCTCTCCGTCGCGTTCGGCGCGCTGCTGACCTTCACTGCGGCCCACCTCGCCACCCAGCAGCAGGAGATGTTCGACGCCGTGACGTCCCTGGCGGCGACCGTCTTCGTCACCTTCATGATCTTCTGGATGCGCACGGCGGCCCGCAAGATGTCGGGCGAGTTGCGCGAGAAGATGGGCGCGGCCCTGGAACTGGGGGCCACCGCCGTGGTCGTGGTGGCGTTCCTGTCGGTCGCCCGCGAGGGACTGGAGACCGCCCTGCTGTGGTTCGCCGCCGTCCAGGGCGCGACCAGCAGCGCGAGCCCGCTGATCGGCATCACGCTCGGGCTGCTCACCTCGGTCGCGCTGGGCTGGGGGCTGTACCGCAGCGCCCTGCGGATCAACCTCACCAAGTTCTTCACCTGGACGGGCCTGCTGCTGGTCCTGGTCGCCGCCGGGATCTTCAAGTACGGCGTGCACGACCTGCAGGAGTCGGGGCTGGTGCCCGGCCTGAACACCCACGCCTTCGACATCAGCGGCGTGCTCGACCCGAGCGCCTGGTACTCGACGCTGCTGAGCGGGATGTTCAACATCACCCCGCAGCCCAGCGTGCTGGAGGCCGTCGCCTGGGTCGCCTACCTGGTTCCCGTCCTCGTCCTGTTCCTGCGGCCCGCGGCCAAGACGCCGGCGAGCCCCGCTTCCAAGTCTCCCCAGCCCGCTTCCTGACCGGAGTCCACCGACATGCGCACCCCCATCGTCCTGGCCGCCGCGGCGCTGGCCCTCGCCGGTCTCACCGCCTGCTCGTCCACGGGCTCCGGCACCACGACCGAGGCGGCCGCGACCGGCGACGGGAAGATCACCGTGGCCGCCACCGACACCGAGTGCAAGGTGGCGAAGTCCGACCTGGCCGCCGGCACCTCGACCTTCTCGATCACCAACAACGGCACGAAGGTCACCGAGTTCTACGTGTACGCGGCGGGCGACCGGGTCATGGGCGAGGTCGAGAACATCGTGCCCGGCCTGACCCGCGAGGTCGTGGTGGAGCTCCCCCCGGGCGTGTACGAGACCGCCTGCAAGCCCGGGATGACCGGCAAGGGCATCCGCGGCCCCCTCAAGGTCAGCGGCGAGCACAAGCCTCTCACCGGCGACGCCAAGCTCGCCGAGGCCGTGGCCAGCTACAAGCGCTACATCAAGAGCCAGTCCGACACCCTGCTCGACAAGACCAAGGAGTTCACCGAGGCGGTCAAGGCCGGCGACGTGGCCAAGGCCAAGGAGCTCTACCCGGTCGCCCGCACCTACTGGGAGCGGATCGAGCCGGTCGCCGAGGTCTTCGGCGACCTCGACCCGGCCATCGACGCGCGGGAGAACGACGTGGCCGACGGCGAGGAGTGGACCGGCTTCCACCGCATCGAGAAGGACCTGTGGGTCAAGAAGGACGTCGGCGGCGACGGCCCGATCGCCGACAAGCTGATGACCGACGTGAACACGATCGTGACGAAGTCCGCGACGGTCGAGCTCTCCCCCGTGCAGCTCGCCAACGGCGCCAAGGGGCTGCTCGACGAGGTCGCCACCGGCAAGATCACCGGTGAGGAGGACCGCTACTCGCACACGGACCTGTGGGACTTCGACGCCAACCTGCAGGGCTCGAAGGCCGCCGTCCAGGCGCTGCGGCCGGTGCTCGAGGAGCGCGACGCCGAGCTGGTGAAGACGCTCGACGCGAAGTTCGCCGACGCCGAGAACGCCCTCGCCGCCCACCGCAGCGGCGACGGCTGGAAGCTGCACACGGACCTGTCCAAGGACGACCTCAAGGCGCTGTCCGACGCGATCAACGCCCTGGCCGAGCCGATCAGCAAGGTGGCCTCGGTGGTGGCCCGATGAGTGAAGGCATCAGCCGCAGGCGGCTGTTCGGCCTCGGCGCGGCGAGCGTGGCCGCCGTCGGGGCAGGCGCCGTCGTCACCCGGTCGTTCGCGGAGGAGCCGGTCGCCCACGCGGCCTCCAGCTCCGACCCCGTGCCCTTCTACGGCCCGCACCAGGCGGGCGTCACCACGCCCGCCCAGGACCGGCTGCACTTCGTGGCGTTCGACGTGATCACGAAGAAGAAGGCCGAACTGGTGGAGCTGCTCCAGGAGTGGACCGCCGCCGCGGCCCGGATGACCCAGGGCAAGGACGCCGGCACGTTCGGCGCCGTGGGCGGGGCGCCCGAGGCGCCGCCGGACGACACCGGCGAGGCGCTCGGCCTGCCCCCCTCCGGCCTGACGCTGACCGTCGGCTTCGGCCCGTCGCTGTTCGACGAGCGGTTCGGCCTCGCCGACCGCAGGCCGCCCGCGCTGGCCGACCTGCCCGCCTTCCCCGGCGAGGACCTGCAGCCCGGGATCTCCGGCGGGGACATCTGCGTGCAGGCGTGCGCGCACGACCCGCAGGTGGCGGTGCACGCCATCCGCAACCTCGCCAGGATCGGCTTCGGCAAGGTCTCCGTCCGCTACTCGCAGCTCGGGTTCGGGCGCACCTCGTCCACCTCGCGGGCGCAGGCGACGCCGCGCAACCTCATGGGCTTCAAGGACGGCACCAACAACCTCAAGCTCGAGGACACCGCCATGCTGCGCGACCACCTGTGGGCCGCGTCCGGCGACGGCCCGGCCTGGATGGACGGCGGCACCTACCTGGTGACCCGCAAGATCCGGATGCACATCGAGACCTGGGACCGTGCCCCGCTGGCCGAGCAGGAGGCCATCTTCGGCCGCGACAAGGGCAAGGGAGCGCCGCTCACCGGGCACGGGGAGTTCGATGCGCCGGACTTCGCCAAGAAGGGCCCGGACGGCACGCCGGTGATCGCCGACAACGCGCACGTACGGCTCGCGCACCCCGACGCCCACGGCGGCGCGCGGCTGCTGCGGCGCGGCTACAACTACGTGGACGGCTCCGACGGCCTCGGGCGGCTCGACGCCGGTCTGTTCTTCATGGCCTACCAGCGTGACCCCCGCAAGCAGTTCGTCCCCATCCAGCGGATGCTGTCCCAGAAGGACGCGCTGAACGAGTACATCAAGCACGTCTCCAGCGGCCTGTTCGCCTGCCCGCCCGGGGTGGTCGACGGCGGCGACTACTGGGGCCGCACGCTGTTCGCCTGACACCTCCGCCTTATCCGCGACAAACCGGGACGTGTATAGTCCCGGTTATGCGGATGGGCGAGGGCGTCGAGTGGGGGCTGCACTGCTGCGTGACGCTGGGCTGGCTCGACGACCAGGCCCCCGTGTCGATCCGCCGCCTGGCCGCCTGGTTCGACCTGCCGCAGGAGTACCTGAAGAAGCGGCTGCAGCCACTCGCCCGCGCCGGGATCCTCACCTCCACCCCCGGCGTCCGGGGTGGCTGGTCGCTCGCCCGCCCACCCGAGCGGATCACGGTGATGGACGTCGTCACCGCCGTGGAGGGGCCGCTCGAGGCGTTCCGCTGCACGGAGATCCGCAAGCGCGGAGTGAGCGGGCGTGACGCCGGCGCCGAGTTCGACCGGCCCTGCGGCATCTCCAGCCTGATGCGCCGGGCCGAGCTGGCATGGCGGCGCGAACTGGCCGGACGTACGATCGCCGACCTGATGGAGCAGGCCCCCGCGGGCGCGGCGCGGACCCGCCGCAACTACGGCCGCATGACCGACTGATTTCCCACCACTTTGGCACGGAGCATTCTCATGGACAAAACAGGGACGTTGAATGTCCCGGTTAGCGCGCGCGAGGCCGCACCGCGTGGGCTCGGCTCGACCCTCGTGTTGGCCCTCGGGACGTTCGCCGTCGGGACCGACGCGTACGTGGTGGCCGGGTTCCTGCCCGCGATGGCGCACTCGCTGCACGTGACGGAGAGCACCGCCGGGCAGTCGGCGACGGCGTTCGCCATCGCCTACGCCGTGCTGTCGCCCGTCCTGGCCACCACGCTGGCCCGGATGCCGCGCCGCGCCCTGCTGGTCGGCGCCCTGGCCGTGCTCGCCCTGGCCAACCTCGCCTCGGCGCTGGCGCCGAGCTTCGCCGTGCTGATGATCACGCGGGTCCTGGCCGCGTCCGGAGCCGCGGCGTTCACCCCGAACGCGGGCGCGGTGGCCGCGTCGCTGGTCGCGCCCGCGCAGCGGGCCCGGGCGCTGGCCGTGGTGATCGGCGGACTCACCGTCGCCACCGCCCTCGGCGTGCCCCTCGGCAACCTGGCCGGGAAGATCCTCGACTGGCGCGCGGCGCTCGGCCTGGTCGCGGCGCTGTGCGCGGTCTGCGCGCTGGGCGTGTTCGCCGCGATGCCCGCGTTGCCCGGCAACCCGCGCATCCCGCTGCGGGAACGGCTAGCGGCGCTGCGGCAGCCCGGGGTGGTCGCGGTGCTGCCGCTGACCGTGCTCGGCCTGGCCGCCAGCTATGGGCTCTACGCCTTCGCCGTTCCCGTCATGCGCGCGCTCGGGGCCGGAGCGCGCGCCGAGACCTGGCTGCTGTTCCTGTACGGCGTCGGCGCGGTCGCGGGCAACCTGGTGGCGGGCGCCATGGTGGACCGGCACGGGCCCATCCCCGTGCAGACCGCCGGGTTCTCCCTGCTGACCGCGACGCTGGCCGTCTCCGCCTGGGCGGCCTGGGCGGGCGCGCACTGGCTGCCGCTGACCGCCGTGCTGATGGCGGCCTGGGGCGCGGCGACCTGGTTCCAGACCCCGGCGCAGCAGGTCCGGCTGATCAACGCCGCGCCCCGGGAGACCGCCGTGGTCGTCGGACTGAACTCCTCTGCCCTGTACGCCGGGATCGGCCTCGGCACGGCGCTGGGCGGCACGCTGCTTCCGGTCGGCCCGCCCGTGGCGCTCGCCGTCTGCGCGGGGCTTGCCCTGATGTGCCTGCCCTACCTGGCCGCCACCCGCCGGTACCGCTGATCACAACCGCGACTCGTACACCGCCCTGGCCTTCTCGATCAGGTCGAGGTGGTCGCGCAACTGGGCCCGGGTCCGCAGGCGGGCCCGGACCCTGACCAGCTCGTCGAGCAGGTCGAGCCACCGCAGGCACCAGCGCACGTCCTCCTCCCTGGCCACGTGCCGCCCCCGCACGTCCAGGTAGACCGGGCTGGTGTGGGCGTAGGCGCGCCCGCGCGGGGAGCGCGCATGGGGGCCGCCGCGGACCACGGCGACCACGTAGGTGGCGTCCGCCGCGGACAGCGACGCGGTGATCTCGTGGCCGGGCCCCTCGGCGAGCACGCCGGCCGCCGTCCTGATCTCGATGTGCTCCACCTCAGGCCCGACGCCCGCGCCCGGATCGCGACCGTCTCGCCCCCCTCCAGGTCGAGCGTCTCCCCCGGACCCAGGCCGTCCACCGTGAGCTCCAGCCAGGGGCCGGTGGTGGCGAACGTGCGGCCCCGCCGTACGGCCTCGGCGAACGACTCGGCGCTGAGCGGCCCGTCCACGCGCGCGTAGACGCGCTCCCAGCCCGGCGGGCTGGAGACCGTGTCCTGGCGGGTGAACGACAGCATGGTGTCGGTCCCGGCGAGCGCGGCCAGCCGGTTGCCCGCCCCGACCAGCCTCCGGTAGACCTCGGCGGTCCCCGGCGCGGACGACAGGTCGCTGAAGTGCAGCACCTCCACCCCGTCGACCAGGCCGAGCGCGGCGTCCACCACCAGGGCGCGGCCGGTGCAGTTCCTGGTCCCGTTCGCGGCCACGTCCTCGGGGGAGGAGACCGGGCCGTGGAAGGGGTGGGCGTACCCGAGCACCGCGCGCGGCTCCCGCAGGTCGCCGCAGACCGCCGCGTTGGGCGGCCAGTCGGCGTCCGCGCCGAAGCCCGTGTGGTAGACGGCGGGCGGCGCGGCCACCCCGAAGACGTGGACGTGCCCGAACAGGTCGTTGCGATACTCCACGCCCATCCGGGCCACGTGCCCGGCGTCCGACCACGGCAGGTCGCGCCCGGCCCAGTGCTGGAGCGCCTCCCGGTCGTAGACCCGGTCGCCCGCGACGTTCCCGGCGACGAGGTTGAGCACGTGCAGGTCCTCGCCGAGCTGCGCGGCGGCCGCCTCCGCAGGGACGGCGACCAGGTCGCCCGCCCAGTTCATGTGGACATGCAGGTCGGCGCCGTACCAGCCGCGGGCGGCGGCGTCGTACAGCCGCTGCGGCGCGAGCCCGACCAGCGTCTCCTCCCCCGTCCTGGGGACGACCGTCGTCTCGGCGACGCCGTACTCCATGCCGCGCGAGACCCGGATCGTGACCGGCTCGCAGGGCACGGCGAGCACGATGTCGTCGCCGTGGAAGAACGGCCTGTCGTCGTTGTCGCGCCGTTCCGGCACCCCCTCCGGATACCACCCCTGGCCGTCCGCCGACGTGACGCTCCACCGGCACGGGAAGCCCGCGCGCAACCGCAGTCGCGCGGCCGACGCGGGCCGGGCCAGCCCCGACAGGTCCACCGGCTCGCCGTCCACCGTGAGCACGGTCGCGGTCGTCACGTCGAGGAGCTTGGCCCGCCCGCCACGATCCCGTACGGCACGCCGTCGGCGGTCACCTCCACCGGGTGCGGCAGCGCGGAGTCGACCAGCAGGATGACGGGCACCGGCCCCGGCGACAGCAGCGGCCGGGCCGGACCGTGCTCCAGGCGGTGCTTCAGCCGGTGACCGTCCATGGTCAGCCGCAGCGCCACCAGGCCCCGGGGGACCTCGCCGTCCAGCGTGTCGCGGAACTCCGCGTCGAGGTCCGGCGTGATGCTCATCCGGTCGGCCTCCTGCGGAAACCGGAGGAACGGCATCATCCGGACGTATCCCAGCGGCGGCTCACCCCAGGTGATCCCGTGTGCGGACAGTAACGCGCGATACTCCCGCAGAGCGCGCTCCACCTGCGGTGGCATCATCGGATCGTGGTTCATCGCACCTCCCCGTAATCGAAAGCGGCCACATGGTGGCACGGTTTCGACTGGGGAAAACGTGCAACAGTGCATTCCCGGTCACACGGGTAGCGATCTTTCTCACCCGGGAGGAAAGGTGATCCCCCGGGTGTCATGAGAGGCGTCCGCCTGGTCTTCGGCGGGCAGGAAGGCCGCCAGGATGCGGTCGGCGGCCAGCGCCGGGGTGAGGGTGCCGTCGAGGACCTGCCGTTCGATCTCCGGCGCGATCTCCCCGGTGGCGTCGCGGAGCATGGCCAGCAGTCGCTCCCTGACCAGCGCCCACGTCCACTCGACCTGCTGGCGGCTGCGCCTGGCGGCGAGGTCCGCGCCCTCCTGGTGGCGCACGACGTGCGCCCACAGCTCCTCCAGCCCGGCGCCGGTTAGGCCGCTGCAGGTCAGCACGGGCGTGGCCGAGCGCAGCAGCCGCAGCGCCCCGGACAGCTCCCGCGCCGCCTTGCGCGCGGCCATCTCGTGCTCGCCGTCGGCCTTGTTGACCGCGATGACGTCGGCCAGCTCCAGCACGCCCTTCTTGATGCCCTGGAGCTGGTCACCGGTGCGGGCGAGGGTGAGCAGGAGGAAGGTGTCGACCATGTCGGCGACCGCGGTCTCCGACTGGCCGACCCCGACCGTCTCGACGAGCACGATGTCGTAGCCCGCCGCCTCCACGACGACGATGGCCTCCCGGGTGGCCTTCGCCACGCCGCCGAGCGTCCCGGCCGTTGGGGACGGCCGGATGAAGGCGTTGGGATCGGCCGACAGCCTGGCCATCCGGGTCTTGTCCCCCAGGATGCTGCCGCCCGAGCGTCGCGACGAGGGGTCCACGGCCAGCACGGCCACCCGGTGACCCTGCCCGGTGAGATGGGTGCCGAGCGCCTCGATGAAGGTCGACTTGCCGACCCCGGGCACCCCGGACACACCCACCCTGCGGGCCTTGCCGGCGTGCGGGGTGAGCTCGACCAGCAGCCGCTGCGCCATCTCCCGATGGTCGGCCCTGGTCGACTCCACCAGCGTGATCGCCCGGGCGGTCCACCGCCGGTCGCCCGACAGCACGCCCTTGACGTAGTCCTCGATCACCGATGCGATCACCTGTGACCCAGCCGGGCGGACAGCTCGCGCAGCAGTTCCAGGGCGGCGTCGGCGATCACCGTGCCGGGCAGGAAGATCGCCGAGGCGCCCGCGGCCCGCAGCTCCGCGACGTCGCCCGGCGGGATCACGCCGCCGACGACGATCATGATGTCCTCCGCGCCGAGGTCGGCGAGCGCCTGCCGCAGCGCGGGCACCAGCGTCATGTGCCCGGCCGCCAGCGAGGAGACCCCGACCACGTGCACGTCGGCCTCGACGGCCTGCCGGGCGACCTCCTCGGGCGTCTGGAACAGCGGGCCGACGTCGACGTCGAAGCCGAGGTCGGCGAAGCCGCTCGCGATCACCTTCTGGCCCCGGTCGTGGCCGTCCTGGCCCATCTTCGCGACGAGGATCCGGGGCCGGCGGCCCTCCGCCTTCTCGAACTGCGCGCACGCCTCCCGGACCCGGTCCGCGGCGCCGCCCACCTCCGCGCGGTACACGCCCGATATCGTACGGATCTGCGCGGCGTGCCGTCCGAAGACCTTCTCCAGCGCGTCGGAGATCTCCCCGACCGTGGCCTTGGCCCTGGCGGCGTTCACCGCGAGCTCCAGCAGGTTCTCCCCGCCGGCCGCACCCTTCGTCAGCGCCTCCAGCGCCTCGTTGACGGCGTCGGCCGAGCGCTCCTCCCGCAGCCTGCGGAGCTTGTCGATCTGCTGGTTACGCACGGCCGTGTTGTCGACCTTGAGCACCTCGATCGGCTCGTCGGCCTCGGGGCGGTACTTGTTGACGCCGATCACCGGCTGCCTGCCGGAGTCGATGCGGGCCTGGGTGCGGGCCGCCGCCTCCTCGATGCGCATCTTGGGCAGCCCCTGGTCGATGGCCCGGGCCATGCCGCCGGCCCGCTCGACCTCCTGGATGTGGCCCCAGGCCGCCCGCGCCAGTTCCCGGGTCAGCCGCTCGACGTAGTAGGAGCCGCCCCACGGGTCGATCACCCGGCAGGTGCCCGACTCCTGCTGGAGCAGAAGCTGGGTGTTGCGGGCGATCCGCGCCGAGAAGTCGGTCGGCAGCGCGAGCGCCTCGTCCAGGGCGTTGGTGTGCAGCGACTGGGTGTGCCCCTGGGTGGCCGCCATCGCCTCGACGCAGGTCCGTACGACGTTGTTGAACACGTCCTGCGCGGTCAGCGACCATCCGGAGGTCTGGCTGTGCGTGCGCAGCGACAGCGACTTGGGATTGCGCGGGCCGAAGCCCTTGACCAGGCGGGCCCACAGCAGCCGGGCGGCGCGGAGCTTGGCGACCTCCATGAAGAAGTTCATGCCGATGCACCAGAAGAACGACAGGCGCGGCGCGAACGCGTCGATGTCGAGCCCGGCCTGCATCCCGGCGCGCAGGTACTCCAGCCCGTCGGCCAGCGTGTAGGCGAGCTCCAGGTCGCAGGTGGCCCCGGCCTCCTGGATGTGGTAGCCGGAGATCGAGATGGAGTTGAACTTCGGCATCTTCTTGGAGGTGTACTCGAAGATGTCGGAGATGATCCGCATCGACGGGTCCGGCGGGTAGATGTAGGTGTTGCGGACCATGAACTCCTTGAGGATGTCGTTCTGGATGGTCCCCGCCAGCTTGTCGGGCGTGACGCCCTGCTCCTCGGCCGCGACGATGTAGAGCGCCAGGATCGGCAGCACCGCGCCGTTCATCGTCATCGACACGCTCATCCGGTCGAGCGGGATCCCGTCGAACAACTGCCGCATGTCGTAGATCGAGTCGATCGCCACGCCCGCCATGCCGACGTCGCCGGCGACACGGGGGTGGTCGGAGTCGTAGCCCCGGTGGGTGGCGAGGTCGAAGGCGACCGACAGGCCCTTCTGCCCGGCCGCCAGGTTGCGCCGGTAGAACGCGTTGGACTCCTCGGCCGTGGAGAACCCGGCGTACTGCCGGATGGTCCACGGCTGGGTGACGTACATCGTCGGGTAGGGGCCGCGCAGGAAGGGCGCGACGCCCGGGTAGGTCTCGAGGGACGGTCCGTCCTCCAGGTCGGCCGCCGTGTAGAACGGCTTGACCGCGATGCCCTCGGGCGTCTCCCAGGCCGGGCCGCCGGGGATGTCCGCCGCCGCGGCGCCCGACCCCAGGTCAATCTCCGAGAAATCCGGAATCATCGGCTCACTCCCAGATCGTCGAACGTCGCGCGAAGCACCCCGAGCGCGTCGCACCCGGCGTACAGGATGGCGTCCACGCCCTCATACTCCCCCTTCCCGGCCAGCCAGACCTTGCGCGCCCCGGCCTCCCGCAACGCCGCGGCGACCGCCGCGGCGTGCTCGCCGTAGAGCCGGTCGCTGGAGCACAGGCAGGCCACGGGGGTGCCGCAGTCGCGGAAGGCCGCGGCGATGGCGGCCGGGTCGGTGCCCGGGCCGCTGGTGACGGTCGCGACGCCGCCCGCCGCGAACAGGTTGGCGGCGAAGGTCGCCCTCGCGGTGTGCGCGGCGACCGGCCCGATCGTGGCGAGGAACACCGTGGGCCGGCTCGGCTGGGCGTCGGCGAGGTCGCGCAGCGCCTCGAAGTCCTCGGCGTAGCGCATCACCGGCAGTCCCCCACCGGACACACTGGCGGAGGTCGCGGCGAGCCCGGGGCCGGGCCGCCGGGACACCGGCCTCTCCTTCAGGTCGGGGAACTCGCTGACCCCGGTGATCGGGTCGCGGCGGTGGGCGAGGTTGTCCGCGCGCCTGGCCCTGGTCGCCGCCAGCCGCTCGGGGACCAGCCGCTCCAGTGCGGCGGCCATGCCGCCGGCCCGCTCGATCTCCCGGAACCACTCCCAGGCCCGGGCGGCGAGGTCTTCGGTGAGCCGTTCCACGTACCACGAGCCGCCGGCCGGGTCGGCCACCCGGGCGACGTTCGCCTCCTCCACCAGCAGCGACTGGGTGTTGCGGGCGATGCGCCGGGCGAACGCGTCGGGCAGCCCGAGGCAGGCGTCGAACGGCTGGACGGTCACCGCGTCCGCCCCGCCCACCCCGGCCGCGAAGCAGGCCACGGTCGTGCGCAGCATGTTCACCCAGGGATCCCTGACGGTCATCATCGCCGACGAGGTGACCGCGTGCTGAAGCTGCCTGCCGGGGTCTCCCGCCACCCCTGTGACCTCGGCGACCCGCGCCCACAGCCGCCGGGCGGCCCGGAGCTTGGCGATGGTGAGGAACTGGTCGGCGGTCGCGGCGTAGCGGAACTCGAGCTGTCCGAACGCCTGCTCGGCCGTCAGGCCCGCGCCGGTCAGCGCCCGCAGGTAGGCGACGCCGGTCGCGACCGAGCAGCCGAGCTCCTCGGCGTCGGCGCCGCCCGCGTCGTGGTAGGGCAGGGCGTCGACGGTGATCGCCCGCAGCCCGGGGTGCCCCGCCGCGCAGCGGCGGGCGAGCGCCACGGCGACGCCGGTGTCCACGGTCACGCCGGTGCGGGCGGCCAGCCCGATCGGGTCGGCGCCCAGGTTGCCCCCGGGCAGCGCCGCCCCCTCGGCCATCCCATCTGCCAGGCGCAGGAACGCCTCCGCCGCTTCCGCCGTACGAGGGCCGGCGTCGAGGACGACCGGAGCGAGGTCGAGCAGGACGCCGTCGAGCACGGCCGGCAGCGCGGCCGGGTCGATCGCGTTCAGGTCGAGCCACAGGGATGTGACGCCGTTCTCCAGGTCGGCCTGGATCGCCTCCCGGGTCGCGGCCGGATCGGGGTCGGCGTGCCGCTGACGCAGGTCCCATGCGCCCGGGCCGCGCACCGCGCGCGCCGTTCCCGGCGCGGCCGGCAGGTCGGCGGCGTCGTACAGCGGGGCGACCGCCACCCCGTCGTAGGTCGTGGTGGTCAGGGCGGCCTCGGCCTCGTCCGGCGAACCGTCCCAGCCGGATTTGCGCAGCACCTCGGCCGCGAGCGTCCTCCACTGCTCCCGCGTGGCCTGCGGGAACCCCGCTGCGGGATCGGCGAGATCGTCGAGTTCAACAGGCGGCACCGTCATGAACCGGATGCTAAATGCAGCGGCTTAAGTCCGGGGCCGCGGGGTCCCGGTCTGTGGACAACGCAGCCCGGGGCGCGGCCGTGATCTTCCTCAGTATTGTGATCCCGGTCATGGACGGGAGGGCTGGGACGATGGACGCGGACGGGGCCGGGGCGTCGCTGGGCAGCGGCTACGTGTTGCTGGACGAGATAGGCGCCGGGGCGATGGGAACCGTATGGCGGGCGCGGCACCGGGAAACCGGGGAGACGGTGGCGGTGAAGCTGCTGCGCGAGGGCCTCGGCGACGACCAGGACCTGGTGCTGCGGTTCGTGCAGGAACGCAACGTGATGCGGGCGCTGCGTCACCCCAACATCGTCGCCATCCGCGACTTCGTCGTCGAGGGCCGGCGTCTCGCCCTGGTGATGGACCTCGTCGAAGGGCGGAACCTCCGCACCCTCCTCCAGCGGCGCGGCACGCTGCCCCCGGCCGAGGCGGCCGCGCTGCTCGGCCAGGTGGCCGACGGCGTGGGGGCCGCCCACGCCGAGGGCGTCGTGCACCGGGACATCAAGCCGGGGAACATCCTCGTCGAGGAGAACACCGGCCGGGTCCGGCTCACCGACTTCGGTGTGGCCCGCATTCTGCACGGACCGGGTCTCACCCAGACCACCTCGATCATCGGCACGCCCACGTACCTGGCTCCGGAAGTGGCCGAGGGAGGCACCCCCACGACGGCGGTGGACGTGTACGCGATCGGGCTGATCCTCTACGAACTGCTCGCCGGGCGCCCTCCGTTCGTCGCCGACCACCCGATGGTGGTGCTGCGGCGGCACGCGACGGCCGTGCCCCGGCGGCTGCCCGGGATGCCGGACGCCCTGTGGCGGGTCGTCTCGGCCTGCGTCGCGAAGGATCCCGCCAGGCGCCCGGGCGCGGCGGAGGTGGCGGCGGCGCTGCGGGCCGCGGCGCCGTCGCTCACCGGCCTGCCCGCCCTCCCGGCGATCGCGTGGTCGGATCCGCCGTCGGCCACCTCGGAAACCGTTCCCCCGGCGGAGCCGGGGCTCGCAGATCCCACAGCAGATCCCACAGCAGATCCAGCAACAGGTCCCGCAGCAGCTCCCGGCACCCCGCCCTCGGGCGAGGCGACCGGGGCGTCGAAGCGGGGCCGGCGATCGCGGCGGCGCCCGGTCGTCGTCGTCACGAGCGCCACGGCCCTGGCGCTCACCGCGTCGGTCCTGGCCGTCCTGTCCCCGTGGCGGTCGGGGGCGAGCGACGGAGCCGGCGTTACGACGGCACCGAAGGCGGCGGCGCCGCACGCAACCCCCGCCTCCACTCCGTCCGTGCGTAGGAAGACGAAGCCGACGCCGTCACCGGCCGCCGAGCCGTCGCATCGGCCCACCCGTGAAGGGGCGCCGCGCACCCCCCGGGCGGCGGTCTCCACGACGCCGGCCCGGCCGCGCCCGTCGACGTCGGCCGCACAGCAGGCCGCCACGTCTCCCCGGCCCCGGCGGCCGGAGGCCCGGGCGACCGGCGATGGCGGCGCGGACGAGGCCACGCGCGCCCGTCAGAGCCCCGAGTGGCGATGCCGGTCCTGGATCTCGGTCGGCGCCAGCACGGGCACGGAGATGTCGCCCTGCTTCGCCATGGTGGGCGACGTGTTCTATCTCATGGGCCGGATCAGGGGGGACCGCTCCGTGCGGTCCGACATCCACATCCAGTTGTACGACAGCACCGCGAACGTGAACGTCTCGCAGCCCTTCATCTGCTCGGGCGTCTCCCCTTCGAGCGATGGCGCGACCGTCACCTGCGGTCCGTTCACCGCCACGGCTCCGCGCACCGGAGGCGAGCACAACGTCCGGCAGCGCTGGAGGAAGACGGGCGCGCCGGCCTTCGGTGGCGGCGCGGAGAGCCCCGGCGTCACCTGGTGACGTCTCGGGCTCCCTAAGACGTGGCGAAGGCGGCGTTCCAGGTGTCGGGGCCGACGACGCCGTCCACGTCGAGGTGCCGGTCCTTCTGGAATCTGCGGCACACGTCCTGGGAGTCCGGCCCGTACGCCCCGTCCACGACGATGTCGTAGCCGAGCTCCTTCATCCGGGCCTGCCAGGTGCGCACGTCGTCGCCGCGCATCACGGGCGGATACCTGAGCAGGCGGCCGGGCCACTTCTGCGTGGGCTGCGGTTCCGGCTCCGGTTCGGGGTCGGGCTGCGGCTGGGTGGTGCCGGGACGCGGCGCGCCCTTCTTGATCCAGGCGTACAGCGGGTCGCCGGGGCAGTCGGTGGAGTAGCCGTCGCGGTGGCCCTTGATCTCCTTGCCCGCGCCGCCCTTGGCGCGCAGGTACTCCACCGCGTCCAGGATCGCGTGCAGGATGCCGTCGGTCGGCTGGACCAGGCCGGCGTTGCCGACGAGACCGAGCACGGCGTAGTGACCGGAGTTCAGGCCGGGGCCGTTGGCGGCCGGCAGGTGTCCGGGCCCGCGCCCGACGAACACCTTCCGATGCGGACAAGCCACCATCGAATAACCGATGTCGATCCAGCCGTTGCCGTCGATGTGGAAGTCCTGGATCGACTTCACCATGGCCACGCACTTGGCGTGGTCGGTGACGATGCCCGGGTCCACCCGGCCGCCGGTGTAGTGGACCTTCACGCCCCGGGTGGAGGACAGCGACGAGTACGAGCCCCTGGGTGGACGCGCGCCCCATTCAGCGCGGGACACGAGATCGATGGCCACAGTGCTCTCCGTTGAAAACCGTACGACTGGACACCGAGCGTAGCGGTAACGCCCCAGCAGGTACTGCTTTTTGCCCATAAGAAACTACTTAAACGGCAAGCAAACTGAATTGCCTCATAAATCCGTTCGACAGAGCGAGTCGTACGTCGAGATCATCACAATATGTCCGTAGTCAAGGAGGTCGACTTCTCTCCTCACTCCACGCCCCCGCCGTCGGTGCCGATGCGGATCTGGCTCGACGACACCGACAGCCCGGCCGACGTCATCGACGCCATGGCGCTGTCGCCGTTCGCCACCGGCGAGCAGCCCTGGTCCCGCACCACCAGCCTCGGCAGGGTACGCGCCGACGCCCCGCTGACCGCCGAGGGCGGCCGGCTGCTGCGCGTCGCCCAGCACACCGACGGGTACGAGACCCGGCTGATCGCGGGCGAGGGATGGACGCTTCGGGTGGTCCGCAACGCGAACCGGTCGGCGACGCTCACCGCCACGGCCGTGAGCGAGGAACTGGCCGGGTCCGTCCTGGAGCAGGCGACCAGGAACGCGGAGGAGGCGGCTCCCGACGCCGACCACGTGCGGATGGGCTTCTGGTGGCGGTCGAGCCACGGGCCGCACCGCTCCGCCAAGCCCATCACGACCTCCTCCTGGCGGGAGATCAGGAGGAACTACCCCACGGCCGCCGCAGGTCGCCTGGACGCCCTCATGGCGACCACCGCGGCCGATGTGACGGGCCGGCTGGTCCTCCTGCACGGCCCGCCCGGCACCGGCAAGACGACGCTGCTGCGCACGCTCGCGCGCGAGTGGGCGTCCTGGTGCCAGGTCGACTGCGTGCTCGACCCCGAGTTGCTGTTCAACGACCCGGGCTACCTCATGGACGTCGCCGTCGGCTGGGACGGCCCGGGCGAGGACGAGGAGCCGCGCTGGCGGCTGCTCGTCCTGGAGGACTGCGACGAACTGATCCGCGCCGAGGCCAAGCAGTCGACGGGGCAGGGCCTGTCACGCCTGCTCAACCTGACCGACGGGCTGCTCGGCCAGGGCAGGGACGTGCTCGTGGCCATCACGACCAACGAGGATCTCAGCAGGCTCCATCCGGCCGTCGTACGGCCCGGGCGGTGCCTGGCGCAGATCGAGGTCGGCCGGTTCGACGCCGGGCAGGCGGCCGAGTGGCTGGGCCGCGCCGAAGGCGCCGGTCCTGGCGGTGCCACGCTGGCCGAGCTGTTCGCCCTGCGGGACGGCCGCCCGGCCGTCGCCGCCGAACCCGCCCCCGCCACCGGCCTCTACCTCTGACCCTGCCTCTGATCTCCCTACTTCTGGCTCTGGGGGAGGCCGAGGACCAGGTCGGCGACCTCACGCGGCCGGGACAGGAACGGGTGGTGGCCCGCGTCGATCTCCACCACCGGCCCGCCCGCGCGGCCTGGGCGCGCTGCACGGCCGGCGGTGTCCCGTTGTCACGGGCGCAGACGAGGTAGGTGGAGGCGATCTCCTTCCAGGCGGCGGCGCCGACCGGCCGCACGGTGACGGCGGCGCTCTGCCGCACCAGGCGGTCGTGCGCCCCCGCGACGGCCTCCTCGTCGCAGTCCTGCAGGAAGGTCCGCGTCGCCGTCTCCGGGCGGACCCCGAACGTCCCGTCCGTCCCGAAGTCGAGATAGGGCGCAGGGGCGCCGTCCCCGAAGGACGCCAGGCTCTCTCCCGGCTCCGGCAGGAAGCTCGTCACGAACAGCAGGTGGCGCACCTCCGGCAGCCCCGCAGCGGCCTCGGCCGTGACGACGCCCCCGTAGCTGTGCGCCACCACCACGACGGGCCCGGCCAGGGACTCGAGGTGCGCGCGGACCGCGCCGACGTCGTCGGGTAGGGACGGCCCGTCGGCACCGGGCCGCAGCCCGGTCTCCCCGCAGCTCGGCAGCGGCGGCGCGCTGCTGGTCACCCCCGCGGTTTCGAGGAGGGCGGCGGCCCGGTGCCACCACCACTTCCCGTCCCGTACGCAGGCTCCGTGGACGAACACGACATGCACGACGGTTCCCCTTTCGCGAGGCGGCGCGTGGGCACGCCTACCGATCTACCACAGGCCGGGCGGACGAACCGAGCACGGCCGCCGATGGCGTAGCGTCCCATGTGTCGGATACGTAAACCATCCGATGTGCCAGGTCGGGGCGGTAACAACAATCGGCGAGGTGGTCACCCTGCTGTCGGCCGGACCGAGCCCCCAGGTGAGCCCCGTCGTCCTCCACCGGTGGTCCGTCGAGGCCCGGGAGACGGGGACGGCGAAATATCTGGACCCGTTCGCGCCCGGCGGCGAGCGGGAGTGGCCCTACCTCCGCTGGACGTCCCCGGAGCGGGAGATCGGCTTCCCGGCCACGGAACTGGTGCCGTCGTGGACGGCCGCCGCGCCGCCCGGCGCCTGGCTGGAGATCGAGATCCAGGCGCGGACCGTCACCGGCGAGCCGACCAAGTGGTACGTCATGGGCCGGTGGGCCGAGACCGACGCCGACATCCACCGCACGTCGCTGCCGGGGCAGGGTGACGCCGACGGGGACGTCGCCGTGGACACCTTCGTCGCCGCCCGCCCCGTCACGTCCTACCGCGTGCGCGCCACCCTGTACGGCAGCGGCGGCGGCGTGCGTTCGCTCACCGTGATGGCCTCTGCGGTGGGGCAGGCGGGCAGAGGCGGCCCGCCCGGGCTGCGGGCGGTCGAGCTCGACGTGCCGCGGCGTTCGCAGAAGGTCCACGTGGGGCACTACCCGCAGTGGGACGGCGGCGGGGAATCCTGGTGCAGCCCCGCGTCGTTCACGATGGTGCTGGGCTACTGGGGGCTGGGGCCCGCCCCGGCCGATCTCGCCTGGGTCACTCCCGGCGACCCCTGCCCGGCCGTGGACCACGCCGCGCGCGACATGTACGACCACAGCTACCAGGGCACCGGCAACTGGCCCTTCGGCGTCGCGTACGCCGGTCGCTACGGGCTGGACGGCTTCGTCACGCGGCTGCGCTCGCTGGCCGAGCTGGAGCGGTTCATCGCCGCCGGGATCCCGGTGATCACCTCTCAGGCGTTCCGCGATCACGAGCTGCCCGGCTCCGGTTACTCCACCGGCGGGCACCTCATGGTCGTCACCGGGTTCACGGCGGACGGCGACGTGATCGCGAACGATCCGGCCGCGCCGGACGACGAGGGCGTGCGGCGGGTGTACCCCCGCGCGGCGTTCGAGAGCGTCTGGCTGCGCGCCACGAGCAGCGGGGGGATCGCGCACATCGTGCATCCCCCCGGCACTCCGCTTCCAGACTCCGGGGGGAACTGGTGACCATTCGGGCCGTCGACGTCGCACGGGTGGACGACCGCCCGCTGTGGGTGGAGATCTCGGGAGACGAGGTCTGGTGGGACGAGCCGCGCCCGCGGGAGGGCGGCCGGCGCTGCGTGGTGCGGCGCAGGGCCGACGGCGTGATCGAGGACGTGCTCCCGCAGGGCTGGAACGCCAGGAACCGGGTCATGGAGTACGGCGGGCGGTCCTGGCGGGCGCACGAGGGCCGTCTGGTGTTCACCAACTGGGCGGACGGCCGGATCTACCTGTGCTCCCCCGGGGGCGAGCCGGTGCCGCTCACCCCCGAGGGCCCCGCCCGCTACGCCGACCTCGTCGTCCACGGCGACGAGGTGTGGTGCGTGCGCGAGCGCGGCGACGCCCGCAGCGGTGAGCGTGACATCGTCGCGGTGCCGCTCGACGGCTCCCCTCTGCGCAGCGTGGTGAAGACCCATCATTTCCTGATGAACCCGCGCGTCTCGCCGGACGGGCGGTCGCTCGCCTGGATCGGCTGGAACCATCCGGACATGCCGTGGGACGCCACCGAGCTCTGCGTCGGCTCCGTGGACGGCGGTCCCCACCGCGTCCTGCTGTCCGGTGCGTCCACCTGCCAGGCCGAGTGGCGCGACGACGAGAGCCTGTACGCCGTCAGCGACCCCACCGGCTGGTGGAACATCCACCTCGTCGGCCTGGACGGCACGACCCGCGACCTGACCCCGGTGCCGCTGGAGTTCGGCGACGCCACCTGGAAGATCGGCGGCACGTTCTTCGCCGTCACGGACGGGCGGATCGCCACCGTGTACGGCACGGCCGACGAGCGGCGGCTCGGAATCATCGACACCCCCGTGCCGGCCGGTGCGGCGACGGGTTCCATCAGGGACGTCGGCGGCGGCTACACCTACTGGGCGCCCGCCCTGTCGGCCCGGGGCTCCCACGTCGTGGGCGTCGCGGCCTCGCCCCACCGGCCGTCCGAGGTGGTGCGGGTCCACCTGGACACGGGCGCGCACGAGGTGCTGTCCCCGGGCAAGCCGGTGCCCGCGGACGCCGAGCTGCCCACGCCCGAGGCGGTGACCGTCGAGGGGGTCCACGCGCACCTGTACGCCCCGGCGGGCGACGGGCCGGCGCCGTACGTGGTGTTCGTGCACGGCGGGCCGACGAGTGCGGCCCCGCCGGTGCTCGACCTGGAGATCGCGTACTTCACCAGCAGGGGGATCGGCGTCGCCGAGGTCAACTACGGCGGCTCCACCGGCTACGGCCGGGCCTACCGCGAGCGGCTGCGCCACAACTGGGGCGTGGTCGACGTGCGCGACTGCGAGACGGTGGCGCGGTGGCTGCTGGACAGCGGGCGGGCGGAGAAGGTGGCGATCAGAGGCGGCAGCGCCGGCGGCTGGACGTCGATGGCCGCGCTCGTCCACAGCGACGTCTTCTGCGGCGCGGTGTCCCACTACGGCATCTCCGACCCCGAACACTGGGCGGCGGAGACGCACGACTTCGAGTCGCGCTACCTCGACGGGCTGATCGGCCCGCTGCCCGAGACCCGGCAGCGCTACCTCGACAGGTCGCCGGAACTGCACGCCGAACGGGCGTCCGGCCCGGCCCTGCTCCTGCACGGCCTGGAGGACAAGGTGGTCGATCCGGCGCAGTCGGAGCGCTTCGCCGCCGCGCTGGCCCGCCACGGGCACCGGTGGGCGTACCTTACGTTCGAGGGGGAACAGCACGGGTGGCGGCGTGAGGAGACCATCGTCCGGGCCCTGGAGGCCGAGCTGGCGTTCTACGGGATCGTCTTCGGCTTCCCGACGCCCGAGGTCCCGCCCCTGACGCTCCACAAGGGGGAAGCACAGTGAGCGAGGTCGCGGCGATCTGCTCGGAACTGCTGCGGATCGACACCACCAACGACGGGTCCGGCGACGGGCCGGGCGAACGCCGGGCCGCCGAATACGTGGCGTCCCTGCTCTCCGAGGTCGGCATCGAGCCGGTGGTGTTCGAGTCGGCGCCGCGCCGCACCAGCGTGGTGGCCCGCATCCCCGGCGACAGCCCCGACGCGCTGCTCCTGCACGGGCACCTCGACGTCGTGCCCGCCGACCCCGCCGAATGGCGTACGCACCCGTTCTCCGGGGAGATCGAGGACGGCTGCGTGCACGGCCGGGGCGCGGTCGACATGAAGGGCACGCTCGCCATGACCCTCGCCTGGGCCCGCGAGAACGCGCGCAGGGGCGTGCGCCCCAGGCGCGACCTCGTGCTGGCGTTCCTCGCCGACGAGGAGTCCACTGGCGAGTACGGCGCGGGCCACGCGGTCGAGCGGCACCGCGACCTGTTCGAGGGCTGCACGGAGGCGATCAGCGAGTCCGGCGGCTTCTCCTGGTATGAGGGCGACGTCCGCGTCTACCCCGTGGCCGTCGGGGAGCGCGGCACCGCCTGGATGCGCCTGACGGCCCGCGGCGTGCCCGGTCACGGGTCCAAGCCCGCCGTGGACAACCCCGTCGCCGAACTGGCCCGGGCCCTCGCCCGCCTCGCCGACCACCCCTGGCCCGTACGGCTGACGCCCGAGGTGGCGCGGCTGATCGACGAACTGTCGCGGGCGCTCGGCCGGCCGATCGACGTCGACCGGCTGGAGGAGGAGATCGAGCGGATCCCCCGCGCGGCCGCCCTGTTCAAGGGTGTGCTGCGCAACTCGGCCAACCCGACCATGCTCGACGCGGGATACAAGGTCAACGTGATCCCCGGCACGGCCGAGGCCCACGTGGACGGCCGGTTCCTGCCGGGGCAGCGCGACGAGTTCCTGGAGACCGTCGACCGGCTGCTCGGCCCGAA
The DNA here is from genome assembly GCF_002027145.1 of Microbispora sp. GKU 823. Taxonomy (NCBI): domain Bacteria; kingdom Bacillati; phylum Actinomycetota; class Actinomycetes; order Streptosporangiales; family Streptosporangiaceae; genus Microbispora; species Microbispora sp. GKU 823. The sequence goes on from NZ_MWJN01000084.1 coordinate 28,725, forward strand.
GGTCACCCGCGAGTTCGTCAGCTTCGAGGAGGCCGTCTCCTCCCCCGCCGAGGGCCTGTTCGACGAGCTCACCGCCGCCCTGCTCGCCGAGGACCCCGCCGGCAGGCCGGTGCCGTACGTCATGACCGGCGGCACCGACGCCAAGTGGTTCGCCAGGATCGGCATCAGGGGGTACGGCTTCGCGCCGCTGCTGCTGCCGCCGGACCTCGATTACTTCGGGATGTTCCACGGCCTCGACGAGCGCGTCCCGGTCGAGGGCCTGGAGTTCGGCGTCCGCGTCCTCGACCGGCTGCTCGTCACGCCGTCGTAGAAGCGATCAGTTCTGGTAGAAGGTCAGGTCCACGCCGGCATGCGCGGCGACCGCGACATCTGCGCGTCGTCGGCCGCCCAGACGCCCACGGCTGCCGTCGATGAGCGCCGGCACCTCCAGCAGGCCGCAAGCTGAAGCCTCAGCGCAGGCGGGGGTCGAGGGCGTCGCGCACCACGTCGCCGAGCATGAGGAAGCTCAGCACGGTCGCGGTGAGGAACAGCGCGGGGAAGACCAGCAGGTGGGGGTGCTCGGCGAAGAACGTCTGGGCGATGTTCAGCTGCAGGCCCCACGACACGTCGGGGTACTGCAGGCCGACGCCGAGATAGTCGAGGGTCGCCTCCCCCGCGATGACGTTCCCGACGTTGAGCATGGCCACCACGATGACCGGCGCGACGGAGTTGGGCAGGATGTGCCGCACCATGAGCCTGCGGTCGCTCGCGCCCAGCATGCGGGCCGCGGCGACGAAGTCCATGTCCTTGACGGCGATCACCTGACCGCGCATCAGCCGGGTCATGGTCGTCCAGCCGAGCAGCACGAGGACCAGCGTCATCGCCCATATCCCGTGGTCGGGGAAGGCGACCAGCACGACGGTCGCGCCCAGCACGAACGGGATGCCGAAGAACACGTCGGTGAGCCGGGAGATGAGCGCGTCGGCGATGCCCCCGTAGTAGCCGCCCACCAGCCCCAGCACGATGGAGATCACCATGGCGAAGACGGTGACCGAGACGCCGACCACGATGGACGCCCGGGTGCCGTGCACGACCTGCGACCAGTAGTCGCAGCCCTGCAGGTCGTAGCCGAACAGCGCTCCGCTCGCCGGGCCGTGCTTCGACATGCGCAGGTCGCAGGCCTCGTTGGGGCCGAGGCGGGCGAACAGCCCGGGGAAGGCCGCCATCGCCACTGCCACCAGCAGGACGACCGTGGAGAACCAGAAGACCACCCGGCCGCGCAGTTCCAGCCAGGCGTCACGCGCGAGCACGGCGGATCCTCGGGTCGAGCACGCCGTACAGCAGGTCGACGGCCAGGTTGGCGAGAATGAAGATCATGACGAGCAGGGTGACGACGCCGACGACGACGGGACCCTCCTGGAGCTGGATGGACTGGAACACCTGCTGGCCGATGCCGGGCAGGTTGAAGATGCCCTCGGTGACGACCGCCCCGGCCATGAGGTTGCCGAAGTCGACGCCGAGGTAGGTCACGACCGGGATGAGCGAGTTGCGCAGCGCGTGCAGCCCCACCACCCGCCGCCGGGACAGGCCCTTCGCGGTCGCCGTACGGACGTAGTCGGCGCGCAGGTTCTCCACGAGGGAGGTGCGGGTGAGCCTGGCCACGTACGCCAGGCCGAACGAGCCGAGGACCATGCCGGGCAACAGGTAGCTGCCCGGCCAGCCCTCCTCGGTCCCGGCCGTCGGGAACAGCCCCAGGTTGAGGCCCAGCACGATCTGGGCCGTGTACCCGACGACGAACACCGGGACCGCGATGACGAACGTGGTGCCGGCGAGGACCGCCGTGTCGGCGGCCCCGCCGCGGCGCAGCCCGGCCAGGACGCCGAGGCCGATGCCGACGACGAGCTCGAAGACCCAGGCGGTCAGCGCGAGCTGCGCGGTGACCGCCCACCGGTCCTGGAGGAGCTCGCTCACCGGCTGGCCGGTGAAGGTCTCCCCCAGGTCGCCCTGGAACACCCCGAGCATGTAGCGGCCGTACTGGACGAGCAGGGGGTCGTCCAGGTGGTAGCGGGCCCGCATGACCGCGAGCACCTGCGCGGGCACCGGCTTGTCGCCCGCGAGCGCCAGGATCGGGTCACCCGGCAGCGCGAACACCATCGTGTAGATCAGGAAGGTGGTCGCGAAGAACACCGGGATCGCCTGGGCCAGGCGCTGCGCGGCGTACCTCACCCTCGTGTCACCCCTGCTTCACGCTGATCGTGTACAGGTTCTTGCCGTACGGGCTCACGTCGACGCCGCTGAGCCGGCTGGTGAAGCCGATCTGGTTCTGCCAGTTCCACAGCGGGATCATCGGCATCTCGGCCAGCGCGACGTCCTCGGCCTTCTGGTAGAGCGGCAGGCTCGCGTCCAGGCTGGGCGCCGAGTTCGCCTGCTTGATCAGGTCGTCGAACTCCTTGTTCTCCCAGCCCATCCGGTTGCCCGCGCCCCACATGTACTCGAGGTAGTCCTGGGGGCTCGGGTAGTCCATGACCCAGTTGTTGCGGTACGGACCGTCCTCCTTGCGCTGGCGCAGGGTCGACAGGTAGTCGGCGGCCGGGATCTTGCGGAACTTGATGTCCGAGATGCCGAGGTTCTGCTTCAGCTGGTTGGCGACGGCGGTCATCCACTGCTCGTAGCTCGGGTCGGCGTTGGAGAACCACAGGGTCAGCGTGCCGCTGAAGCCGCCGGCCTTGTCGAACAGCGCCTTGGCCTTGGCCGGGTCGTACGTGCACGCCTCGCCGCAGGCGTTCTCCCGGTAGCCGGGCACCAGAGGCGCCAGCAGCGACGCCATCGGCTTGAACGCGCCGTCGTAGACCGCGTCCACGATGGCCTGCCGGTCGATGGCCATGGAGAACGCCTTGCGCAGGTCGGGGTTGGCGAACCGCTTGTCGAAGGTCGGGAAGCCCAGGTAGTCCATCGTGCCGTCGGGGGTCTGCACGAAGCGGTCGCCGAGCAGCTTCTTGGCCTCGCCCGTGCTGGCCGGCGGGACCGTCGTCATCAGGTCGACCCGGCCGGCCCGCAGGTCGGTCCACGCCGTGTCGCGGCTGGCGTAGATCTTGAAGGTGACGCCGTCCGCCTTGGGCTTGCGCTCGCCCGCGTACGAGGCGGACCGCTTGATCTTGATCTGCTTGTTGTGCTCCCAGGCGCCGTCGAGCACGAACGGCCCGTTGCCGACCGGGGCCTGGTCGAACGCCTTGAGATCGCTGAACGCCGCCTTCGGCATCGGCGCGAACGCGATGTAGGCGAGCGTGATCGGGAACTGGCTGAACGGCGCGGTGAGCGTCACCTCGAGCGTGGTGTCGTCCACCACCTTGAGGCCGCTCATCTTGTCCGTGGACGGGTCGCCCTTCTCGGGGTTGAGCTTGTCGTAGCCCTCGATGTTGGCGAAGTAGTAGTTGTTGGTCCACCCGTTCGGGCCGTAGGCGGTGGCGTTCCAGGAGTCGGCGAAGCTCTGCGCCGTGACCGGCTCGCCGTTGCTGAACTTCTGCCCCGCCTTGAACTTGATCGTCCAGACCTTCTGGTCGGTGCTGGTCACCGACTCGGCCGCCCGCATCACGGGCTTGCCGCTGGCGGCGTCGATGGAGACCGGAGTCTCGAAGAGCGTGTCCAGCACCGTGATCGAATAGTCGCTGGAGGTGTTGCCCGGGGTGAGATGATCGGGTTCGGTCAGCGCGACCGAGAACGCGTTCGCCTCCTTGCCGCCGCCCTGCGACGACGACCCTCCCCCGCACCCGCCGCTCAGCATGATGGCCGCCACAGCGAGGGCGGCCGCCCGGCTTCTCGTGACCCTCACTGGTCCTCCACCTCTCCGTCGTGTTGCGGGTGAGGGTAGGAAACGGGGCCGCCGACTGCATCGGAGACTTTACGTATTCCTTGCGCAACCTTTACCCGGCACGCTGAGCATGGAGGATCCATGGATGCAATCAGCCTCAGCGCGCGGAGCCTGCACGCCGTCGCCGAACTGGGCTTCCAGGTGGCCCGGCAGGGGGCGCACGGGGCGATGACCGCGCTGGGCGAGGTCATCCCCGTGGAGGCCTACGAGTTCGTCGCGTTCGACCCGGCGACCGGCCGGCACCGGTCGCTGGTGTCGTCGGGGTACACGCGGGTGGACGACGACGCCGCGGAGGAGTACGCCCGGCTGGACGCCTACCGGCGGGCCATGTCGCTGCGCACGCCCGTCGTCATGGGCTCCCCCGGCACCGAGCGCTACTTCCGCCGCCACCTCGAGCCGTACGGCTGGCGCGCGGGGATCACGACGCCGCTGTTCCTGACCGGCGGGCGCTACACCGGGCTGCTGCACGTCAGCTCCCGGGAGGACCTGCCGCCCGAGGCGCCCGCGGTGATCAGCGCGGTCTCCCCCGCCCTGGCCCACCTCACCGACGTGACCCGCTGCGTCATCGACCCGCTCGGCCTGCCGCCCGGCTTCCACGCCGTGGCGTACGAACGGGGCGGGCGGCGCAGGGACGTGGCCGGGTGGCCCCCGTCGGAGGCGCTCGCGGCCGAGCCGGCGATGGCGGAGCTGGCCAGGGCGTTCATCGACTCCCGCGAGCTGTCGCGCCGGGGGCTGTGGCTGGACGGCACCGGCCAGTGGCGCGAGCTGCGCCTCCACCGGGCCGGCGTGGGCTTCCACGGCTCCATCCAGGGTGCGGTCATCGCCGAGCGCCCGTGCGCCCTGCCGTACGACCTGACCTCCCGGGAGATCGAGGTGCTCACCCGGGTCGCGCAGGGCGACTCCAACCCGCAGATCGCCGCCGCGCTCGTCCTGAGCGTGCGCACCGTGACCACCCATCTGGAGCACATCTTCGCCAAGCTGGGCTGCGACAGCCGTACGCGCCTGACCACGAAGGTTCTCGCCGAGGGGCTCTGCCGGCTCGACATACCCTGACATCCCGTAATGATCGCCCTCGCGGGACGCGCCGAGGCCGGGTCCGACATTATTGGCGCATGTCGGTTCACGAGCGTCGGCGGCTCCCCACGGGCCTGGAGCTGCTGTTCGGCGACGGCGGCGACGGCCGGGTGCTGTCCGTCGACCTGCCGTCCGGGTCCCTCGTGTGGCCTGACCCCGACTACGACAAGCTGCGCACCCACCACCGTCCCTCGTTCTGGCTGAGCGACGAGCCGGTGCCGGCCGGGCTGTGGGCCCGGCTGCGCGCCGAGCACCCCCGGTCGGGCCTGTGGCCGGTGCTGCTCGAGGACGGCGTGCAGCCCTGGTCGGCCGGGCAGATCGCGCCGGACTCCCCCGACCAGATCGACTACTACAGCGCGGCCGGGTTCATGGCCGAGGCGTGGCAGGACCTGCTGCTGGGCCACGAGGCGTACCTCGCGCCGTTCGGGGCCGAGTGCCCGGGGATCGCGCCGCCCGCCGCGCTCGTGGCCGACCCCGACGTGGTCGCCGACTGGTACGCGGACGTGGTGGCCGAGCGGATGACGCCGCTGGGGCTCGCGGCGGTGAACCGCGGCGCCGACGCCATGGTCGCCATGGGCTGGCAGGGGGCGCTGCACCACAACGAGTGGACCGTGCCGCTGGCGGCCGTCGTGCGCAGCTGGGAGGAGCGGTTCGGGGCGCGCGTGGTCGGCATGGGGTTCAACACGCTGGAACTCAGCGTCGCCGCGCCGCCCGCCACCCCCGCGCACGCGCTGCACGTGGCGGCCGAGCACTGGACCTTCTGCCCGGACAGCATTCTGCAGGGCCCGGGCACGCTGGCCGACTACGCCGAACAGATCGTGGGCCAGAATGCCTGGTCGTTCTGGTGGGATTGACGCGATAATTACCGGCGGACCGATGGTGAGTAAGGGAGGCGGTTTGGGCGGCACGGAGCTGGGCGGGGGCGAACGGCTCGCCAGGGTGGCGGGTCTCGACACCGGCACCGCGAACATCGCCCGGATGAGCGACTACCTGCTCGGGGGCAAGGACAACTTCGCCGCCGACCGGAGGTTCGCCGAGCGGTTGATGTCCATCGCGCCCGAGGTCAAGACGATGGCCGTGGACACCCGCGAGTTCCTGGAACGGGTGGTGCGCTTCCTCATCGACCAGGGCGTGCGGCAGTTCCTCAACGTGGCGTCCGGGCTGCCGACCCGGCGCAACACCCACGAGGTCGCCCAGGAGCTCGCGCCCGACGCCCGCGTGGTGTACGTCGACGACGACCCGGTGGTGCTCAACCACGCGCGGGCCATGCTCGCCCGCAACCCCGGCACCGGGTGGTGGACGGCTCTATCCTGCGCCCGGCGGAGATGCTGGCCGACCCCGAGATGCTCCGGCTCATCGACTTCGGGCAGCCGGTCGGGGTGCTGATCCCGGCCCGGCTGCAGTACCTCCCCGACGCCGTCGAGCCGTACAAGTGCGTGGCCCACGTGCGCGACCACCTGGCCCCGGGCAGCTACCTCGCCGTCGGTCACGCCGTCTTCGACAGCCGTCCCGAGCTGGCCCGGCCGATCGTCGAGCTGTTCCGGCAGATCGTGCCGCAGGCCGACGACGCGCCGAGGGACCGGGAGAAGGTGCTGCGCTTCTTCGACGGCACCGAACTCGTCGACCCCGGCCTCGTCTACATCCGCCAGTGGCGGCCGGAGGCCCCGCAGAGCACCGGGCAGGCCCAGCGGGTGTGGATCGTCGGCGGCGTCGGCCGGGTGCTGTGACGACCTACCGGACGAGTACGCACGAGGGGGTGCCGACGGCCAGCGCCTGACCGGCCGGCTCGGGCAGCCCGTCCTTGAGCGCCAGCACGGTGACCGAATCGGACCGCTGGTTGGCGACGTAGAGGCGGTCGCCGTCGATCGCGAAGTGGCGCGGCCAGCTTCCGCCCGACGGCACTTCGGTCACCATCGTGAGGCGCGGCCCGTCCACCTCGAAGACGGACAGGGTGTCCGGCCCCCGGTTGGCGACGTACAGGTGGCGGCCGTCGGCCGACAGCGCGATGTGGGAGGGCAGGTTCTCCCCCTCGCTCTCCCTCCCGCTCTCCCCCGTGGTGCCGCTCGCCCGCACCACGCCCGCCTCCCGCCACTCGGCGTCGTAGACGCGCACGGTGCCGTCGAGCTCGCCGGTGACGTACCAGTGGCCTTCGTGGTGCAGGAAGTGCCGGGGGCCGCTGCCGGAGGCCAGCCGTACGGGGCCGTCCGGGTGCGGGCGCATGCCGGGCAGGAAGCGGCGCATCTCGTCGGTGCCGAGGTCGGTCACGTACAGCACGCCGTCGGGGCCGAAGACCGCCTGATGCGCGTGCGGGCCCTCCTGCCGGTCCGGGTGGGGGCCGCGGCCCTCGTGCCGGAACGTCAGCGGACCGGGCTCGGGCATCCCGTCCTCGCCCAGCCGGTAGGCCGTGACGGTCCCGTCACCGTAGTTGGCGATCGCCAGCCACCGGCCCTCCGGGTCGAGCGCCAGGTGGCACGGCAGCGAGCCGCCGCTGGAGTGCTCGGCCAGCAGCCGGGGGGCGGGGTCGTCGGCGAAGACCGCGAGACCGCCGTCCCCGGCGCGTTCGAGCACGGCGTACAGCAGCGGCAGCCGGGGGTGGGCGACGACGAACGACGGCCCGGACGCGGGCGTCTCGGCCACCGCCTCCAGCCGCCCGTCCGCTTCCGCCCGGGCCACCGTCAGGCCGGGGCCCGACCCCTCCGTGTCGGGGGTGTATCCGCCGATCACCAGACCGGGTCGGGACATCAGCCCTCCAAAGGATCAAATCATCGAGATATCGCATGGTATCGGCCATACCGGGTGAACGACCGCGACCGGGCAGGAGGCGCGCCGCAGCAGGCCCTGCCCGACCGGACCGAGCGGCCTGGCCCGAGCGCCGTGGCTTCCGGCTCCGTGGCTTCCGGCTCCGTGGGCGCCCAGCACCAGCAGCCACGCCTCCCGGGCGCACGCCGCGAGGGCGGGCAGCGGCGGCGCCTCGACGACCCTGGTTTCGATCCTGGGCCGGCCGCGGCAGCGCGCCCGCCACGGCTCGACGATCCGTGCCAGCGCCCGCTCGCCCTCCGGCTCACGCCCTCTCGTGGCGTACACGGCGGTCAGCGGCAGCGACCTGCCGCGGGCGACCTCCACGGCGAAGCGCAGGGCGGAGTCCGCCTCGGGACCGGCCGGCCGCGCCGCGTCGATCCCCACCATCACCCCGCCGGAGGGCGGCCCGGACGCCGGCGCGCCGACCACGACGACCGGGCAGGCGGCGTGCGCCGCCGCGTACGCGCTGACCGAGCCGCGCAGCAGCCCGGCCAGCCCACGCACGCTCCGGTGGCCCAGGACCAGCATCGCCGCGTTCCTGCTGAGGCCGACCAGGACGTCCTTGGGGTCTCCCCGCACGAGCACGGGACGGATCTCCCGGCCCGGCAGCAGGCGTTCGGCCAGCCGTACTCCCTCGGACAGCCGCAGCCCCGCCAGGCGGCGCTCCTCGGCGGCGACGGCCTCGACGCGCTCCGGGTCGGGACCGTCCCACACCTGGCACACCGTCATGCCCGCACGGTGCCGGACCCGGCACTCCGCCGCCGCCCACTCGATCGCGGTCCGGCTCTGCCGTGTGCCGTCGTAGGCGACCACGATCTCCTGCTTCATCTCACTCACGCGGCCCGCGCCGCGTGCGCAGAGCGCATCCCATGCCACCAGCAGAGCACACCGGCCCGTGGGACCTTCGGCCCGCCCGCGGCTTAGCGTAGAGACATGATTCGGGTGTTCCTGGTGGACGACCACGAGGTCGTACGGCGTGGTGTGGCGGCGTTGCTGGACGCCGAGGACGACATCGAGGTCGTCGGCGAGGCGGGGACGGCCGAGTCGGCCGTGGCCCGCATCCCCGCGCTGAAGCCGGATGTGGCGGTGCTCGACGTGCGCCTGCCCGACGGCGACGGGGTGGACGTCTGCCGTGAGGTGCGCTCGAAGGTACCGGGCCTGGCCTGCCTGATGCTGACCTCCTACGCCGACGACGAGGCGCTGTTCAACGCGGTCATGGCCGGGGCGGCCGGATA
>NZ_MWJN01000085.1:0-37134 GCF_002027145.1 Microbispora sp. GKU 823
GCGACAAGTGCCTGAACACCAAGGACAACTCCACGTCCTCGGGCGCGCTGGTGCAGCAGAACTCCTGCGACTCGGTGGCAACGAAGCAGTGGTCGCTCCAGCCGGCCGGTTCCCAGCCGTCGTCCACCCCCACTGTCACGCCGACGAGGAGCCCGTCGCCCACGCCGAGCACCAACCCGACGCCGCCGTCGGGCTGGCCCAGCGCGAACGGCTCGCAGGCGGTCACCAGCACGATCAGCGTCTCCGGCACCTTGGACGGCGGCCTGAAGCGCTACTACGCCAGCGGCGCCATGGGTGACGGCGGGCAGAGCGAGAGCCAGGACCCGATCTTCGAGCTGGCCAACGGCGCGACGCTCAAGAACGTCATCATCGGCTCGCCCGGCGCCGACGGCATCCACTGCCTGGGCAGCTGCACCCTGCAGAACGTCTGGTGGGAGGACGTCGGCGAGGACGCCGCCACCCTGCTGGGCAGCTCGTCGTCGCAGGTCATGACCATCGACGGCGGCGGCGCGAAGAGCGCGTCCGACAAGGTGTTCCAGCACAACGGCCCCGGCACCATGGTCATCAAGAACTTCCAGGTGGACAACTTCGGGAAGCTCTACCGCGCCTGCGGCAACTGCACGAACTCCTACCAGCGGCACGTCCAGATGTCGAACATCGTGGCGACCTACCCCGGCAAGGCGCTCGCCGGCATCAACACCAACTGGGGCGACACCGCGCGCTTCTCGAACATCACGATCAAGAACGACCCCGACCACAAGATGATCGTGTGCCTGAAGTACAAGGGCGTGCCGAAGGGCAGCGAGCCGACGGAGATCGGTAGCGGCCCCGACGGGACGAACTGCATCTACAGCTCCTCCGACATCCACTACCAGTAAGCGCGCCGGCCGGCCCAGAGATCTCCGGGGCCACGTGTGACGGCGGTGCGAGAAAGACGGAAGGCCCGGTGGTTCCCCCAGCCACCGGGCCTTCCCGCATGCGACGATCGGCGTCAGGCCGCGCCGTGCCAGCCGCCGTAGTCGGCGAGGAACAGGGCCTCGGTCGTGATGATCCGCTTCAGCTCGTCCAGCACCAGCCGCTCGTTGGGGGCGTGGATCGAGGCGCCGTCGTCCTCGGCGCCGTACAGCAGGATCTCGGCCTTGGGGAACTGCCGGGCGAGGGCCGCCACCAGCGGGATCGAGCCGCCCTGGCCGACCTGGCGCGGCGCGCGGCCGAAGGCGCGCTCCAGCGCCCGCTCCGCGGCGTTCATGGCCGGGCCACCCGGCTCGATCTGGAAGCCCGAGCCGCTGACGAAGTCGCCGAAGGAGACCTTGACCCCCCACGGCGCGACCTTCTCCAGGAAGGCCGTCACGTCGTTGAGCGCCTGCCTGGCATTGCCGCTCGCGGGGATGCGGATCGTGACGCGGGCCCGGGCGACCGCCTGAACCGCGTTGATCGCGCCGGTCACCGTCGGCACGTCCAGCCCGGTCACCGTGATCGCGTACGACGCCCAGAGCCGGTCGGCGAGCGAGCCGTCCCCGACCAGGGACACGCCGTCGAGCACCCCGGCGAGCGCACGGAACTCCTCCTCGCCGAGAGCCGCGCCGGGGAAGGTCCCCGGTTCGAGGCCGGGCACCCGTACGTTCCCCTGGTCGTCGTGCAGGGCGGTCAGCATGCGCATGAGCGCGGCCAGCGCGTCGGGGGCGGCGCCGCCGAACGCGCCGCTGTGCACGGCCTCGTCGAGCGTGCGGACCTCCACGGTGAACGCGGCCATGCCGCGCAGCGACGTGGTGATCGCGGGGTCGCCCACCTCGGGGTTGCCCACGTCGGCGATGACCATGGCATCGGCGCGCAGCAGGTCGGGGTTGGCCTCGACGAACGCCTCAAGGCGCTCGCCGGCGTACTCCTCCTGGCCCTCGATGATGACCTTCACGCCGACCGGGAACCGGCCGTCGAAGGCGCGCAGCGCGGCCACGTGGGTGATGACGCCGCTCTTGTCGTCGGCCGCGCCCGGCCGTACATGATCCCGTCGACGACCGTGGGCTCGAACGGCGGGGTGCGCCACAGGGCGAGGTCGCCGGAGGGCTGCACGTCGTAGTGCGCGTAGAGCAGCACGGTCGGGGCCCCGTCGGGAGCGGGCGCCTCGGCGAACACGGCGGGAAAGCTGCCCTCGATGGGGATCTGCCGGACGTGCGGGAGGCCGGCGGCGCGCAGCAGCCGCTCCACGAGCGCCGCAGCCTCCAGGACCGGGGCCTCGGAGTGGCCGGGGAACGCGACTGACGGGATGGCGACCAGGCGCCTGAGGTCCTCGACCGTCTGCGGCATGCCCTCCTCGACGGCGCGCTCGATCTCCTCTGGTGTCACGGTGTTCTCCCGGATGTACGCGGATCTTCCCGGCTGGGTGGACCCCATTTGACCACAGGTCCGGCGGACCCATCTCCCACGTCTGGGCGGCTTCAATCTACCGTGACGGATTTCGTTGCCGTTACATGTCGATGTCGCGGAATTCGAACTTCTTTCACAGTGCAGCCACGTAATCACTTGGCAAAACGCGGAAGTGGCATGCACACTGTCCAACAGCGACGGATCACCTGAGGGAAGGTTGCGATGACGCGCCCCGACGTACTCAAGGCCGCACAGGACAATCTCTGGATGCACTTCACGCGCCACTCCTCCTATGAGGGAGGGGAGGTGCCCATGATCGTGCGCGGCGAGGGCGCCTACGTCTACGACGTCCACGGCAAGCGGTATCTCGACGGCCTGGCCGGGCTGTTCGTGGTCCAGGTGGGCCACGGCCGCGCCGAGCTGGCCGAGGCCGCCGCCAAGCAGGCACAGGAGCTCGCGTTCTTCCCCCTGTGGTCGTACGCGCACCCCAAGGCCGCCGAGCTCGCCGCGCGACTCGCGGAGCTCACCCCCGGCGACCTCAACCGCGTGTTCTTCACCACCGGCGGCGGCGAGGCCGTCGAGTCGGCCTGGAAGCTGGCCAAGCAGTACTACAAGATCAAGGGCAAGCCGCTGAAGACCAAGGTCGTCAGCCGGTCCATCGCCTACCACGGCACCCCGCAGGGCGCGCTGTCGATCACCGGCATCCCGGCGCTCAAGCAGGTCTTCGAGCCGCTGGTGCCCGGCGCGATCAAGGCCCCCAACACGAACCTCTACCGCGCCGACGAGATCTCCGGCTTCCCCGGCCTGGAGAAGGACCCCGAAGCGTTCGGCCGCTGGGCCGCCGACCAGGTCGGCAAGGCCATCGAGATGGAGGGCCCGGACACCGTGGCCGCCGTCTTCGTCGAGCCGGTGCAGAACGCCGGCGGCTGCTTCCCGCCGCCCCCCGGATACTTCCAGCGCCTGCGCGAGATCTGCGACGCCCACGACGTGCTGCTCGTGTCGGACGAGGTCATCTGCGCCTTCGGCCGGCTGGGCACGATGTTCGGCGGCCAGAAGTTCGACTACGTGCCGGACATCATCACCTGTGCGAAGGGTCTGACCAGCGGTTACTCGCCCATCGGCGCGATGATCGCCTCGGAGCGGCTGTTCGAGCCGTTCAAGAACGGCACCGAGACCTTCGCGCACGGCTACACCTTCGGCGGCCACCCGGTGTCGGCCGCCGTCGCCCTGGCCAACCTCGACATCTTCGAGCGTGAGGGACTGCTGGAGCACGTCACGGCCAACGAGCCGGTGTTCAAGGCGACCCTCGACCGGCTGCTGGACCTGCCGATCGTCGGCGACGTCCGCGGCTCGGGCTACTTCTACGGGATCGAGCTGGTCAAGGACAAGTCCACCAAGCAGACGTTCAACGAGGAGGAGTCGGAGCGCCTGCTGCGCGGCTTCCTCTCGAAGGCGCTGTACGACGCCGGCCTGTACTGCCGGGCGGACGACCGCGGGGACCCGGTCGTGCAGCTCGCCCCGCCGCTGATCTGCGGCCCCAAGGAGTTCGACGAGATCGAGTCGATCCTCCGTTCGGTGCTCACCGAGGCGTGGGCCCGCCTGTAGACCATCGAGCTCGTGCGGCCGGGTAGGGGGCGACCGTGACGAGTGACCGCTTGAAAGGACACAACTCATGAAGATCGGCGTGCCCGCCGAGGTCAAGAACCACGAATACCGCGTCGCCGCCACCCCGGCCGGCGTCCACGAGCTCGTCCGTCACGGCCACGAGGTCAGCGTCCAGCGCGGCGCCGGGCTCGGCTCCCACATCACCGACGAGGAGTACCTCGCGGCCGGTGCCAAGCTGGTCGAGGGCGCCGACGAGGTGTGGGCCGAGTCCGAGATGATCCTCAAGGTCAAGGAGCCGATCGCGGAGGAGTACCACCGGCTCCGCGCGAACCAGATCCTGTTCACCTACCTTCACCTCGCCGCCTCCCGCCCGTGCACCGACGCGCTGCTCGCGGCCGGCACCACCGCCATCGCGTACGAGACCGTCCAGGTCGGCAACGGCCTGCCGCTGCTGGCCCCGATGTCGGAGGTCGCCGGGCGGCTGGCCCCCCAGGTAGGCGCGTACAACCTGATGCGCTTCAACGGCGGCCGCGGCGTGCTCCCCGGCGGGGTGCCCGGCGTGGCCCCCGCCAAGGTCGTCGTGATCGGCGGCGGCGTCTCCGGCCTGAACGCGGCGCAGATCGCCGTCGGCATGGGCGCCGACGTGACGATCCTCGACGTCAACATCGACCGGCTGCGCTTCATCGACGCCATCTACCAGGGCCGGCTGAAGACGCTGGTCTCGACGTCGTACGCGATCGAGCGGGCCGTGGTCGAGGCCGACCTGGTCATCGGCGCCGTGCTCATCCCGGGCGCCAAGGCCCCGACGCTCGTCTCCAACGAGCTGGTCTCCCGCATGAAGCCGGGCTCCGTGCTCGTCGACATCGCGATCGACCAGGGCGGCTGCTTCGAGGACTCCCGCCCGACCACGCACGACGAGCCGACGTTCCGCGTGCACGAGTCGGTGTTCTACTGCGTGGCGAACATGCCGGGCTCGGTGGCCAACACCTCCACCTACGCCCTGACCAACGCGACCCTGCCCTACGTCGTCAAGCTCGCCGACAAGGGCTGGAAGGACGCGCTGCGCGGCGACGAGGCGCTCGGCCTGGGCCTCAACACCCACGCCGGCGTGCTCACCAACGAGCCGGTCGCGGCGGCGCACGGCCTGCAGTACACGCCGGTCGCGGAGATCCTCGCCGCCTGACCGCGTACGTGGGGGATCAGCGCAGTCCGAGGCGTCTGCGCAGGTCCCTCGCGGTGCCGAGCACGTGCTCGACCTCGGCCGGAGTGGGCCACGGCGCCGTGCCCGGCCGCAGCAACGTCGCGCGCACCAGGCCGAGGTGCTCGATCGCGGCCCGGTGCAGCCCGCTCGCCCGTGCGAGCCGCCCCACGGTGTCCGCGGGGCCGGCCTCGTCCGGCACGTCGCCGGGGGTTAAGGCGCCTGTGGCCAGATCACCGGTGACCAGATCCCACGTGCCGAGGATCTCGACCAGGTCCTCGGGCTCCGCCGCCGGGTCGCCGCGCCTGCGCGCCGCCGCGACGGCGAGTTCCGCGCGTGCGGCCTGCCCGGGCTCCGCGGGCCGGCTCCAGTACGGCGGGGCCGGGTCGAGCAGGCATCCCTCGGCCTCGGGGGACGCGCCGAGCAGGGGCAGCAGCGTCCGCAGTTCGACCATGGCGCCGTGGTGCCCGCGTTCGGCCGCCCGCCTGAACCAGTGGCGTCCGCCCTTCAGGTCGTTGTGCTCCGCGACGAGCAGCAGCCCGAAGCGGAAGGCGGCCTCGGGGTCGTCGGCCGCGGCCCGCCCGTACCAGTGGGCCGCCGCCGCCTTGTCGTCCATCCGGGCGCAGACGAGACCGGCCATCCGCCGCGCGTCCGGCCGTCCGGTCTTCGCCGCCCGTTCGAAGCAGGCACGCGCCGTGGGCAGGTCGCCCCGGCACAGCGCCATGTCGCCGAGCCGGAAGGCCGCCCCGGGGTGGTCGGCGCGGACGGCGAGCCGGTAGAACGCCTCCGCGCCCTTCTCGTCGCGGGCCGCGTGCAGGAGCAGGGCCATGTGGTAGGCGGCCTCCGCGTGGCCGCCGCGCGCCGCGTACTCCCACCAGTGCAGCGCCTCCGCCTCGTCGCCCGCGGCGTAGCCCAGGAAGCCCAGGTCGTGGGCCGAGCGCAGGTCGCCGTCCACGGCCGCCCTGAAGTGCCAGCGCCGGGCGCCCATGCCGTCGCCCTGGTCCTCGCACAGCAATGCCAGCCGCCGGGCCGCGTGGCGGGAGCCGTCCTCGGCCGCCCGCTCGAACCACCTGCGCGCTCCGTCGGTGTCGCCGCGCCGCTCCAGCAGCAGCGAGGCCAGGTTCGTCGCCGCGTCGGCGTCGCCGGTGCCCGCCGCCAGCTCGAACCAGCCGATGGCCTCCTCGGTCGTCCCGTGCGTGCGGTGCCACAGCCCCAGGTTGAAGGCGCTGTCGACGTTGCCCGCCCGCGCCGCCCGTTCCCACCAGTGCCGGGCGCCCAGTCGGTCGTCGCGCTCCGCGCACAGCCGGCCCAGCCGGTGCGCCGCGTCGCGGTCGCCGTCGCGGGCCCTGTCGACCAGGTTCGCCTCGGCCGGGTCCAGGGGTTCAGGGGTACGCGGGACCGGTATCCCGGGCCACGCGGTCGCCTCCGTCGCTCCCACTAGTGTCATGGGAGACAGGGTGACACGTAACCGAGTCGTCACGGACGGTTATTGGTAAGACGTTGGTGTCAAGGGACGCGCTCGAACCTGACGAAGCCCACGTACATTCCCATCCCGCAGGCGTAACGCAGCCGCCCCTCCGGGCGGGCCGCGAGCCGCACCACGCGCTCGCCCGTGACGGGGAGCACCACGTCGTGGTCGTCGATCGCGAGCGTGCGCGTGCAGCCCCGGTTGTCCTTCGTCCTGAAGACGATCTCGACGGGCCGACCGGCGGCGGCGACGGCGATGCCGGGGCGGAACCCCTCCGCGGTCGCCCAGATCGTGAGCCGCTGCACGCCGTCCGTTCCGGTGAGGGCGCGTCCCGCGGCGGCGGCGGGGGAGCCGAACTGCGGCAGCGAGAAGTCCGGTAGCCAGCCGCCGAGCCGCATGCCGGAGCCGACGGTGAACAGCCCGGCGGCCAGGGCCGCGATCCCCGCCAGGGCGGCCAGCCTGGTCGAGGCGAGCGTACGCAGCAGCAGTCCCAGGGCGGCGAAGGCGGGCGCCGTGCCGAGGGCGAGCCCCGCGAGCGCGGCCGCGCCCCCGAGCGCGGAACCCGCGCCGACGGCCACGACCTCCATGCCGATCGTGACGCCGCACGGTACGAAGATCGTGGCCATGCCCAGTGCCGCCGCCCGCACGAGAGTCGGGGAGCGGGCACCGGTGCCCGGGGAACCGGTCCCGTGGGCTGCGCTGCCCAATGGTGCGCGATCCTGTCCGTGCCCGCCGTCCGGGCACGAGCATCCGCGCGGGTCGCCGCTCACCGAGGCGGCCCCTCTACTCGCCGGCGCGCAGCCCGCATCGCGGCGCCGGCGGAGCATCCGTACGGCGAGGACGACCACCGCGGTTCCGGCGGCGACGAGCAGCGCCGCCCGGGTGCGCGGGCCGACCTGGACGACCGCGCCCGCGAGCCCGAGCAGCGCCCCGAGGGCGGTGTGGGCGGCGAGCCTGCCGGTCAGGAACGCGGCCACCGGCGGAAGTCCGCGCGACGGGCCGGGTGGGCTGCCGCGGGGGGAGACGAGGCCGATGAGGAGGCCGCCCTGGACCGCGGTGCACGACGCCGTGCCCGCGGCCAGGCCGGCGGCGAGGCCCCCGGCGAACAGGGCGGCCGGGTTCACGGTCAGCCGGTGAGCGCGAGGTCGTCCAGCGCGCCGGTCTTCGCCGCCTCCACGAGCGAGCCGAGCTGGTCGAGGCTCATCTCCACCTTCTGGCCGAAGTCGTCGGTGATGACGACCTGACGCTCTGCCGGGGCGGAGGCGTCCACGAACAGCTCGGGGCAGCCGCAGCTGCAGTTGCCACAGAATCGTGCGATGGACTTCACGCCGGTCCTCCTCGTACGGGCGGGGCCTTTGCTCGCAACGTAATGTGATCGTGTGGGGGCGACCAGTAACAGTTCGCTGACCGGGCGGAGAGAAGACCGCCACTACCGGCGGGCGGTCACGGCGCTCGGTTTCGCCGCGATTCGGATGAAGGAAAGTTGCAGAACCCTCACGAGTTTTGCAGATTATTGACCTGAGCTTGGGACGCCGCATATGGTCCGGACAAGATCCGCATCAGCTCAACCCCCCGGAGCGGTCAATGAAACGTCTGACAGCGGTCGCGGCGTTGCTCAGCCTCGCGGCCGTCGCGGCATGCAGCGGCGGCGGCACGAGCGGGAACTCCACAGGCGGCGGTGGCGGCGTCTACACCACGGTCGACATCAACAAGCCGTCGCTCGACGTCAACGCGCCGATCAATCCGTGGAACCCCAAGGGCAACGCGTTCTGGGGCTACAACGCGATGAGGATCGCCTGGGCGAAGAACACCCTCACCGATCCGAACCAGTTCTATCCGGGCATCGCGGCGAGCTGGGAGATCGCGCCGGACAACTCCTCGATCACCCTCCACCTGCAGCCGGGCAACAAGTGGTCCGACGGGCAGCCCGTCACCGCCGAGGACGTGAAGTTCTCCATCGCGCTGGCCTACACCCAGGGCAGCACCGCCTTCGCGGTCGATCCCGGCGCGGCCGGCGCGGCCTCGGACGTCGAGGTCGTCGACGACAAGACCATCAAGATCACCCAGGACATGAAGAACCCCAGCGTCACGTTCGTGCGCGGGGTCATGGACGCCTTCGTGGTGCCGAAGCACGTGTGGCAGAGCGTCGTTCCCGGCGACTTCTGGGACACGCTCAAGACCGCCCGCGGCGACGGCCCGGAGGCGGAGGCGGCGCGCGGGCAGATCAAGGCGCTGTCGGAGAAGGTGCTCGCGTTCGCCCCGGCCCAGGACGTGTCCGCGGGGCCGTTCGTCCTCAAGCGGATGAACCCCGGCGAGGCGCTGCTGGTGAAGAACAAGAACTTCTACAACGCCGCCAACGTCGGGCCCGACCAGCTCAAGCTGCTCAACACCACCGGGAACGAGCAGATCTGGAACTACCTGACTTCCGGCAAGCTCGACAACGCCCCGTTCACCGCGGTGCCCGCCGACGTGATGAAGCGCATCAAGGCGACGCCCGGCAACCAGGTCATCAAGGGCTACTCCCCGGTGGCCGTCTCGCTGGCGTTCAACCAGTCGAAGAAGCCGTACGACAACGTGCACGTGCGGCGCGGGCTGGCCTACCTGATCAACCGTGAGGAGGTCACGCAGATCGCCTCTCCGGAGGGCGGCACGGCGGCCGTGACCACCTCGGGCATCCACCAGAAGGCCGCAAGGGAATGGCTCGGCGGCGAACTCGACACGCTGGAGCCGTACAAGCTGGACCCGGCCAAGGCGGACAAGGAGTTCACGGAGGCCGGCCTCCAGAAGAAGGACGGCAAGTGGACGCTGGCCGACGGCAAGCCGTGGAAGGTGACCATCCACATCCCGGCGCCGTTCTCCGACTGGGTCTCCGCGGCCAAGGCCATCACCAGCCAGCTCACCACGGCTGGCGTGGACGCCGAGGTGGTGACCACCGCCGACTACCCGCTCTACCTGTCGGAGCTCAACGAGGGCAAGTACGACCTGGGCTTCTGGCTCATCGCGCTCGGCCCCGCGCCGTACAACATCTTCCAGCGCCTGTACGGCTCGTCCAACGGCTGGAACATCCTCGGCGGCAAGGTCAAGCACTCGGCGCCCGGCAAGGACGGCAACTGGATGGGCGGCCCCGAGTCGATCGACGTCGAGGGCGTCGGCGCGGTCAACCCCGGTGAGCTGACCGCCCAGCTCAACAGCGTCAGCGGCGACGAGCAGAAGGCCGTCATCGCCAAGCTCGCCAAGGCGGCCAACCAGGATCTCCCGGTCATCCAGCTCTGGGACTACGTGAACACGCAGTTCGTCAACACCAACCGCTTCACCGGCTTCCCGCCTGACGACAGCGATCTGCTGCGCCAGCCCTCCGGCGTCTGGATCCAGCTCGGCCTGATCAAGAAGAAGCAGTAGTCCATGGCGGTTCTCCTCCGGCGGCTCGCGGGCCATGTGGCCCGCGGGTTCGTCATGATCCTGGTCGTCACGACGATCAGTTTCCTGATCATCAGGAGCGTCCCGGGCGACCCGCTCGCGGCCCGCTACCAGAAGCTCGTCGAGCAGGGCATGGCGCCCGACGCCGCCCAGCGCGCGGTCGAGGTGTTGTACGGCTTCACGCCGAAGGGCGGCCTGTGGGAGCAGTACCTCGACTACATGGGCGGGCTGGCCCGTCTCGACCTCGGGCAGTCGCTGTCCGTGCCCGGCGCCGACGTGTCCACCGTGCTGTTCTCCGCCGCCAAGTGGACCGTGATCCCGGTGCTCGCCGGGACGCTGCTGAGCTTCCTCGTCGGCGTCGTCATGGGCGTCTACGCGGCGATCAAGCGGACCGGCGTGCTGGGCGACATCCTCGCGATCTCCGGATCGCTGCTGCACGGCGTCCCGCAGTACGTGCTGGCGCTGCTGCTGGGGGCGATCTTCACCACACTGATCCCGGTCCTGCCTGCCGGCGGGACGGCCGACATCGTGATCGACCCCGGCTTCACCCCCGACTACATCGGCTCGCTGGTCCAGCACGCCACCCTGCCGGTCGTCACGTACGCGCTGGCGGGCTACGGCGGGTGGATCCTCGCGATGAAGTCGAGCGTGGTCACCGTGCTCGGCGACGACTTCATCCTGGCCGCCGAGCTGCGCGGGATGAAGCGCTCGATCATCTTCCGCTACGTGGCGCGCAACGCGATCCTGCCGCTGTTCACGATCCTGGCGCTCTCGCTGGGCCTGCTCTTCGGCGGCGCGATCTTCATCGAGCGCATCTTCAACTACCCGGGCCTGGGGCTGATGCTCATCGACAGCATCAACAACCGCGACTACTCCCTGATGGGCGGGGCGTTCCTGCTCATCACGACGGCGGTCGTCGTCGCGAACATCGCCGCCGACCTCCTCTACACGGTCATCGACCCCCGGGTGCGCAGCGGAGGGGAGGGGGCATGAGTGCCACGATCGTGCCGGAGGCGGAGGCGGGGGCCACGGCGGCGGTCCGCCGCAACTTCTGGCGGGGCGTCTGGCGGGTCATGCGGCGCAAGCCGAGCCGGATGGCCGGGGCGGTCATCCTCGCGGTGTTCGCCTTCATGGGGATCTTCGGGCCGATGCTCTACCCCGACCCGCTGCCCCGCGACACGAGCGCGCTCTACGCCCCGCCGAGCCTGCGGCATCCGTTCGGCACCGACTTCGAGGGCACGGACGTGCTCGCCCTCGTCGTCACCGGCTCCCGGTACGTCCTGCTGACCGCCGTCGTGACGGCCGTCATCACGGTCGTGGTCGGCGCGGGCATCGGGCTGTTCGCCGGGTTCCGGCGGGGCCGCTGGGACACCGTGCTCATGCGGTTCACCGACATGAAGCTCACGATCCCCGGGCTGCCGCTGCTGCTGGTGCTGTCGACGGTGTGGAAGTTCACCGGCGCCGCCGAGATGGGACTGGTGCTCGGGCTGCTCGGCTGGGGCGGCGTGGCCCGGGCCGTGCGGTCCCAGACGCTGTCGCTGCGCGAGCGCGGCTTCATCGAGGCCGCCCGTGGGCTCGGCCTGTCCACGACGCACATCGTCGGCAGGGAGCTGCTGCCCGGCATGGCGCCGTACATCGCGATGAACGCGCTCATCGCGGTGACCGGCGCGGTCTACGCGCAGGTGGGCCTGTTCTTCCTGGGTGTGCTGCCGTTCGAGGCGAACAACTGGGGCGTCATGCTCAACCTCGCCGTCTTCGGCGGCGGCGCGCTGACCACGACGGCCGCGCTGCCGTATCTGCTGGCGCCGCTGCTGGCGATCCTGCTGCTCACGCTCGGCATCGTGCTGGTCGTGGACGCCATGGACGAGATCTTCAACCCCCGGCTGCGGGAGGAGTGAGCATGGCTCCCGAGCAGAGTCCTCCCGGTCCTCCCGGCGTGCGGATCCGCGGGCTGACCGTGGTCTACCGCACCCCGGCGGGCGAGCTGCCGGCGGTGTCCGGCGTCGACCTCGATCTCGCGCCCGGCACGATCACCGGCGTCGTCGGCGAGTCGGGCTCCGGCAAGTCCACGCTCGCGCTGTCGCTGCTCAACGCCGTCCAACCGCCCGGCAGGATCGCCGCGGGCAGCGTCGAGATCGACGGCCTCGGCGACGTCGTGGCGCTCGGCGGCGAGGGGCTGCGCCGGGCCCGGGGGCGGCACGTCGGGTACGTCTTCCAGGCGGCGCAGAACTCCCTCAACCCGCTCAAGACGGTCGGCAAACAGGTGCTCGACCTGGGCCGCTCCCACGGCGTCGAGGACCCGCGCGGCCTGCTGGCGGACGCCCGCGACCTGCTCGGCCGGATGGGCCTGGACGGCGCCCGGGTGCTCGACTCCTACCAGCACGAACTGTCCGGCGGCATGCGCCAGCGGGTCGGCATCATGCTGGCCCTGGTGCTGAACGCCCGCCTCGTCGTGCTGGACGAGCCCACGACCGCCCTCGACATGATCACGCAGGCGACGATCCTGCGCATCGTCCGGGAGGTCCACGCCGAACGCGGGCTCACCACGCTCGTCATCACCCACGACCTCGGGGTGGTCGCCGAGGTCGCCGACCGGCTCGCGGTCATGTACGGCGGGCGGGTGGCCGAGCAGGGCCCGACCCGCGAGGTGCTGGCCGGGCCACGCCACCCGTACACGCGGGGGCTGCTCCGGGGCCATCCCGCGCCTCGTCGGCGACATCGGCGAGGCGCGCGCCCTGCCGGGCCGCCCGCCGACGCTGGCCGACATCCCGGCCGACGGGTGCGTGTTCCGCGAGCGCTGCCCGCTGCGGATGGACGTGTGCGAGACCGGCAGCCCGCCCGTCGTCACCCGGGGCTCCCGGTCGGCGGCGTGCCACGCCGTACGGGACGGCGACGGGGACAGGCCGGCCGTGGCCGCCGCGACGGGGGAGGACCAGGCATGATCAGCGGGACCGGCATCACGAAGACGTTCACGCAGCGCGGCGGGGTCCTCGGAGCGCGGGAGGTCCCGGCGCTGCGCGGCGTGGACTTCGCGATCCCGAAGGGCGGCGCCGTCTCGTTCATCGGCGAGTCGGGCTGCGGCAAGACCACGCTCGGCCGGATCATCGCCGGGCTGGAGACCTGCGACTCCGGCGAGATCGTCATCGACAGCGTGGCGATGTCGTCGTTGAGCCACCGGAGGCGGCAGCCGTACTTCCGCCGGGTGCAACTCATCCACCAGGACCCGTACTCCGCGCTGAACCCGACGCGGACGATCCATCAGGCGCTGGCCGCGCCGCTCGCGCTGCGGGCGAGGCAGACGGGCCGGCCGCGTTCGTGGGCCGACGAGCGGGCGCGGGAACTGCTGGGCCTGGTCGGGCTCGACCCCGGCTACGTGCTGCCGCGCTATCCGCACCAGTTGTCCGGCGGCATGCGCCAGCGCGTGGTGATCGCCCGCGCGCTCACCGTCGATCCCGAGGTCCTGGTCGCCGACGAGGCCGTCTCGATGATCGACGTGTCGCTGCGCCTGGGCATCCTCGCGCTGCTGAAGGATCTGCGCGAGCGCCTCGGGGTGAGCGTGCTGTTCATCACCCACGACGTGGCGACGGCCCGCTACATCGGCACCGACGGCGAGCTGTACGTCATCTACCGCGGCCAGGTGGTCGAACGCGGCCCGGTCGAGAGCGTCATCTCGGCTCCGGTGCACCCCTACACGCAGGCGCTGCTGTCGGCCATCCCGGTGCTGCACGGCTTGGAGTCGCCGGGCGAGCAGCGGGTCGTGCCGGTGGAGGCGTCGGGGGAGCACCCGGACGGCTGCCTGTTCGCGCCGCGCTGTCCGTTCAGGACCGAGCGGTGCGAACGCGAGCGGCCCGCGCTCGGCCGCGACGGCGACGTGCCGCAGGAGCACGCCTGCTTCCATCCCGAGCGCCGCAGCGTGGTCGCCGTGCCGGTGAGCCGCCGGTGAGGAGTCGTTTCGGACGTGTACGGCGATCGGGGGAGGCCGGAGATGGAAACCGACGACAGGGACGAGATGACTGACCCACTGACGGGCCTGTCCACAGAGCTCGGTGTCGAGCGAAGCGAGCTCGATGTCGAGCAGCGCGAACTCTATACAGAGCAGAGCGAGCTCTACACCGAGCAGAGCGATCCGCGGTACCGCGAGATCGACCGGCTCCCGACCGAGGAGATCGCCCGCCTGATGAACGCGGCCGACGCCACGGTGCCCGGCGCGGTGGCCATGGCCATTCCGGACGTCTCGGCCGCCATCGACGCGATCGCCGGCCGCATGGCGCGGGGCGGACGCCTGTTCTACGTCGGGGCGGGGACGTCCGGCAGGCTCGGCGTCCTCGACGCCTCGGAATGCCCGCCGACCTTCGGTACCGACCCCGAACTCGTGCAGGGGGTCATCGCGGGCGGCGAGGCCGCGCTGACCCGGTCGGTCGAGGGCGCCGAGGACGACCACGACGGCGGGGCGGCGGCCATCGCCGGCCGCGGCCTGGGCCCGCTCGACTCGGTCGTGGGGATCTCCGCCAGCGGTCGCGCGCCGTTCGTACTCGGAGCGCTGGACGAGGCCGCCCGCCGCGGAGCGCTGACCGTGAGCGTGTCCTGCAACCCGGGGTCGCCGCTGTCGGAGCGGGCCGAGCATCCGATCGAGGTGGTCGTCGGCCCCGAGGTGGTGGCCGGCTCGACCCGGCTCAAGGCGGGGACCGCCCAGAAGCTCGTGCTCAACATGATCTCCACGATCGTGATGATCCGGCTCGGCAGGACGTACGGGAACGCCATGATCGAGGTCTCGGCGGTGAACGAGAAGCTCGCGGGCAGGGCGACGCGGATCGTCGGCGACATCACCGGCGCCGGGTCCGCCGCCGCGCGGGCGGCGCTGGAGGCGGCGGACTGGAACGTCAAGGTGGCCGTGCTGATGATCGAGCACGATCTCGGCCCGGACGGCGCCCGGGCGCTGCTGAAGGCCAACGGCGACCGGCTGGAGGCCGCCCGCCACGCCGGAGGCGCCGCCTGACTTGTCGAGTGCCGGCCGGGCGGGGGCGGAGGGCGTGTCGAGGCGGTCGCGCCCTCGCCGAACCGGATGGGTTCCCGCGGGTGGGTCAGGCCGAGCGGGCGCGGCGGTGGGCGTCGCCGAGGTAGTCGGCGAGCGCGTCGCGGGTCGCGCGTAAGGCGGCGTCGGAGGTGTCGAACGTGCGCTGCGCGACGCCGACGAAGACGCAGTCGACGATGAGCAACTGGCTGATCCGGCTGGCCAGCGCGCCCGGCCGGAACGCCGTCTCGCGCCCGGCGGAGATCAGGACGTGGTCGGCGAGCCCGGCCAGCGACGAGCGCGGGTTGTTCGTGATCGCCACGACCGTCGCGCCGGCCTTGCGGGCGACCCGCGCCGGGCCGAGCACGTCGGGCGTCTCGCCGGTGCAGCTCACCCCGACGGCCACGTCCCCCTCGCGGAGCAGCGCGGCGCTGGTGAGCGCGAGGTGCGCGTCGGTGAAGTAGTGACCGGGCAGCCCGATCCGCATCAGCTTCTGCGCCATGTCGGCCGCGACGAGTCCCGAGGCGCCCACGCCGTACACGTCCACGCGGCGGGCGCCCGCGACGGCCTCCACCACCGCGCCGAGCCCGTCGGGGCTGAGCTGGGCCGCCGTGTCGGCGAGCGCCTGTGATTCGGCCCGGGTGACCTTGGCGATCACGTCGGTCAGAGGGTCGTCCGGGGCGAGGTCGCCGGGCACGAGCCGCTCGGGGGTGTCCCTGGCCACGGCCGCGGCGAGTGCGAACCGCAACTGGGAGTAGCCGGCGAAGCCCAGCGCCCGCGCCGTCCGCACGATCGTCGCCTCGCTGATCCCCGAGACCGCGCTGACCTCCGTGATCGTGCTGCGGGCCACCATGGCGGGGTCGTCGAGGATGAGGCGCGCGATGGTCTGGGCGGCGGGGGTGAGCGAGGGCAGCACCGCACGCACCGTCGCGATCGGGTTGACCGGTGCGGCGCCCTCGTTCTCGTTCATCTCCTGCAGCCTCTCCTGTGCGCGATCAGCTTAGATCCCTGCGCCCGCCGGTGCGGGGCAACGGGACCAGAAGTCCACATGTCGAGACATGTACGGCCTGACCTGGGTATCCGGCATCGTCTCCCACCAGGACCTCTTGGGGCAGATTACACGTCTATGACACTTTCTTTTATCCGCATTGATCTGAAAGTAAGTTTCTGCCAGTGTCGTGATCGCCGCATCCCCCCGGCTTTCGGAGGTCCGATTGAGCTCCCCCTCCCGGCGTGCCGTGCTGCGCGGCCTGGCCCTCGCCGCCGCGGCGTCGGCCGTCCCGCTGCCGGCCCTCGCCGCATCCCCCGCTTCCGCCCTCTCCGCCTCTCCCGCCGGGTACGTCCCGCCGCTGCGCCAGATGCGCGGCATGTGGATCGCCTCGGTCGTCAACATCAACTGGCCGTCGAAGACCGGGCTGACGCCCGAGCAGCAGCAGGCCGAGTTCACCGCCTGGCTCGACCTGGCCGTCGCACGCCGGCTCAACTCCGTGTTCGTGCAGATCAGGCCGACCGCCGACGCCTTCTGGCCGTCGCCGTACGAACCGTGGTCGCAGTATCTGACCGGGGTCCAGGGGCAGGACCCGGGCTACGACCCGCTGGGCTTCGCCGTCGAGGCGGCCCACCGGAGGGGCCTGGCGTTCCACGCCTGGTTCAACCCGTATCGCGTGTCCATGCAGGCGGACCCGGCCAAGCTGCACCCCGACCACCCGGGCCGCAAACACCCCGAGTGGATCGTCTCGTACGGCGGGAAGCTCTACTACAACCCCGGCATCCCCGAGGTCCGGGCGTTCGTGCAGGACGCGATGATGGACGCCGTCACCCGCTACGACATCGACGGCGTGCACTTCGACGACTACTTCTACCCGGTCAACACCACGGCGTTCGACGACAGCGCCGCCTACGCGGCGTACGGCGCGGGCTTCCCCGACCTGGCCTCCTGGCGGCGCAACAACGTGGACCTGCTGGTGCAGGAGATGCAGCGGCGTGTGCGGCAGGCCAAGCCCGAGGTGATCTGGGGCATCGGCCCTTCGGGCATCTGGCGCAACAAGGCCACCGACCCTCTCGGCTCCGACACCAGCGGCGGCCAGTCGTACGACAACCTGCACGCCGACACCCGCGGCTGGGTGAAGAAGGGCTGGCTCGACTACGTCGCGCCGCAGCTCTACTGGTACATCGGCCAGTCGAACGCCGACTACGCCAAGCTCGTCCCCTGGTGGTCCGACGTGGCCGCGGGCACCGGCGTCCAGCTGTGGATCGGCCAGGCGGCGTACAAGGCGGGGGCTGCGGGGCAGCCCGCCGAGTGGTCCCAGCCGGACGAGCTGTCCCGGCACCTCACGCTCAACCGCGACCACCCGGAGGTCGGCGGGGACATCTGGTACAACGCGGCCGACGTCCGCGACGACCGGCTCGGGTCGATCGGTGCGGTCGTGAGCGGGCACTACACGCGTCCGGCGCTCGCGCCGCTGCTGCCCAGGCTCGCGGGCGGCGAGCCGCCGCGTCGTCCCGTGCTCGCCTCGGCGCGCGCGTGAGCGGGGGCGTGGAGTTGCACGTCGAGGCCGCCGGACCCCGCGCCCCGTTCCAGTTCGCCGTCTTCCGGTTCGACCGGCCCGCCCGCCGGCAGGACTTCGGCGACGCGGCGCACCTGGTCGCGGTCGTCCCTGCGGGCAGGCACGTCCGCTGGGTTGACCCGGACGGCGCGCCCGGCCACCGCTACCACGTCACGGCCGTCGACCGGGCGTCCCGGCAGAGCGAGCCGAGCCATGAACGCAGGGTCCACTGAAGGCAGGGTCCACTAAGGTCCCCGAGTAGTCCTCCGGCCGGAGCGGGACGCCGTAGCGCACCGGCGTCCCGCCCGGCCGTTCCCCTCTGCCGGTCCGCCCCGCAGGTCCGCACGGTCAGGCGGTGCGGGCCGTCATAGAGGGGCCGTCAGTGGGCGCGGGTGAGCTCGGCGAGGTGGGCGTTGAGCGCCTTCCACGCCTGCCATGCCCGCGTCGCCCCGAACTGCGCGTTGAAGCGCAGCACGGCCCGCACGTCCTCGGGTGACGCGCCGGCCCCGAGGGCGCGGCCCACGTGGATGCGGAACGTCTCGTCCAGCGTCTGGTAGTGCACGTCGATGCTCATCGTCATGAACGCCCGCTCGCGGACGCTCAACGTGCCCGGCCCCTGGACGCCCCGCATCCGTGACTGAAGGTCGAAGTACTCCAGGAAGTACGGGTCGAGTTCGGTCAGCTCGGCCCGCACCGGCTCGGGCAGCGGGGTCGGCGCCGCGCCGGGACCGGTCTCCAGCAGTTCGCCGGGCAGCGGTTCGGCGTCCGGGCGGGGCAGCCCGGCCGCGGCCTCGATCTCGGCGAGCCGCTCCAGCGCGGCCAGCGCGGCGACGTACCCGCTGTCGTAGGAGATCAGGCGCAGCAGCGCCCGCATGTCCGCGGTGGAGACGCCGCGCTGCAGGCCCGCGCGGACGTGCATCTCGAACGGGAACCCGAGGGCCGGCTGGCAGACGTCCGCCACCAGGGCCAGGAACACCTTCTCGCGGTCGGTCAGCTCGGGCACCGCCCAGCAGTGCCGGACGCTGGCGGCCGCCATCTGGGCGAACACCGGGTCCATCTCGTTGATCGTGTCGAAGTCCGTCGAAGCGTGGACGGTCACAGGAGGCGCTCCTTTAGTGAACGGCTGTAGCGCTACGACTGTAGCGTTAAAGGGGTCCTCGTACAATGGGCTGGTCATGGAAGCCACCACACCCCCGACTCCCGCCGCCCGCCGCCGTCCGAACGCGCGGGGGCAGGGCGAGCGGCTGCGCGAGGAGATCGTCGCGGCGGCCATGCGCATGCTCGACGACCTCGCCGACGACGAGGCGCTGTCGCTGCGGGCCGTGGCCCGCGAGGTGTCGATCGCGGCCACCTCGGTCTACCTGCACTTCCCCGACCGCGACGCACTCGTGCTCGCGGTGCTGCGGCGCTGTCACGAGGAACTGGTGCGGGCCGGCGACGAGGCCGACGCGGCGCACGAGGACCCGGGAGCCCGCCTGCGGGCCCGGATCCTCGCGCAGGCCGCCTGGGCGCACGAGCATCCGGGCCTCTACAAGGTGCTGCACGAGAGCGCGGTCCACCGCAGGCTCGGCATGCCGTTCAAGGAGGTGCTGGTCGCCAGGACCACGGAGGCGGTCCAGCGCTGCATGGACGCCGGGGTCGCCCCGCGCGACGACGCGGCGACGGTCGCGATCGACCTGCGCACGGCGGTGAACGGCATGCTGTCGCAGCGGATCAACGAGCCCGACCTGCACTGGCCACCCGCCGAGGAGCAGATCGACCGTTTCCTCACCAAGCTCGTCGGCCTCCCGGCGAGAGCTGGCTGAAAGATCCTCGCGAGGCAGGCGTGCGCGTACTCGGGCTGATCTCGGGAACCTCTCACGACGGGATCGACTGCGCACTCGTCCGCTGGTCACGGGACGGCGACCTGCTCACCGGGGTCGTGGAGCACACCGGCACGGTGCCGTACCCGCCCGGCCTGCGGGCCGCGATCGTCGCCGCGCTGCCGCCGAACCCCGCGGACATGGGCGAGGTCTGCCGTCTCGACACGCTCGTGGGCCGGGCGTTCGCCGAGGCGGCGGCGACCTGCCCGGCCGCCGACCTCGTCTGCTCACACGGGCAGACGATGTACCACTGGGTGGAGGACGGGCGCGTGCGCGGGACGCTCCAACTCGGCCAGCCCGCCTGGATCGCCGAACGGCTCGGCGTGCCGGTCGTGTCGGACCTGCGGGTGCGCGACGTGGCCGCAGGCGGGCAGGGCGCGCCGCTCGTGTCCGCCTTCGACCTGCCGCTGCTGTCCGGGCTGCCCGCCTCGGCGGGGCGGGCCGGCGCGCTCAACCTCGGCGGCATCGCCAACCTCACCGTGTGCGAGCCCCCGCTCGCGTACGACACCGGCCCGGCCTCGGCGCTCATGGACGCGGCCGTACGCGCCGCCACCGGCATGCCGTACGACGAGGACGGCAGGCTGGCCGCGTCGGGGAAGGTCCACGAGGGGCTGCTGGCCGAGTTGCTGGCCGAGCCGTACTATCACCTGCCGCCGCCGAAGACGACGGGCAAGGAACTGTTCCACGCGGGCTATCTGGACCGGGTCGCCGGGCCGTACGCGCTGGGCCTGCCGGACCTGGTGGCGACGCTCACGACGCTCACCGCCGAGACGGTCGCGGCGGAGATCCGGCGGCACCGGCTCGGCACGGTCGTCGTCTCCGGTGGCGGCGTGCGCAACCCGGCTCTGATGCGCGCGCTGCGTGAGCGGGCCGAAGGCGTGCGGCTGCTGCCGAGCGACGACCTCGGCGTGCCCTCGGACGCCAAGGAAGCGGTCGCGTTCTCCTATCTCGGCTGGCTGACCGCGCACGGCCTGCCCGGCACGGTGCCGGCCTGCACCGGCGCGGCCGGATCGCGGGTGCTCGGCACGATCACCCCGGGCCGCGGGCCGCTGCGGCTGCCGGAACCGCTGGACCTGCCGCCCCGGAGTATCCGCATGGAAGGGCGAGGGGCGGCGCGCCGCGCCTCGCCCTGATCCTGATGGCCCTCACCGGCTCAGCGCGCGGCGCGCAGCGCCGCGATGAACCACTCGTAGGAGGGCACCCCGGAGGGGAACGGGGGCGTGCCGTTGAGCACGCCGAGCAGTTGCCAGTAGCGCTCCACCCTGCGGTCGGTGAACCGCTCCAGCATGTCGGCGAGCCGTGCGCGTTCGGCGGCGGGCACATCCGGACCCACCAGCCGGTCCACGATCCGCTCGCCCTCCGCCGACTCCGGGGCGATCCCCTGGTCCAAGGCCCGCCCGGCCTCGTCCAGGACCGCCTGCGAGTCGTACGGCGCCGGCGTCACGGGCTCGGCGGGGCCGAGTGCCATCCCGCGTACCCGCTCCCGGAAGGCCGGGTCGGAGACCAGTTCGGCGAGCTCGATCCAGGCCTCCACCTGCTCGGTGGTGGGTTCGTCCGGCAGCGCTTCGGGCAGGCGGCGCATGCTCTGGGCGATTCCGGCGCCGGGCGCGTCGGGGTCGGTGCCCGCGAACACCTCGTCGACGAAGTCGTCGATGATGCGCTGCCGTTCCCGTGCCGACAGCTGAGCCAGTTCGTGCATGAGTCTCATCTCCTCGATGGTGCCGTCGCGTTCCGCGATCGACCGCATGACGGCGCGCCGCGCCCGGAGGACGGCGATCTCCGCGTCCAGCGCGGCGACGTGTGCCCTGGCGACCTCCGCGAGACCGACGCGCCTGGTCACGACCCGCTCCACGGTGGCGAGGTCGAGCCCCAGGTCGCGCAGCGTACGCACGAGGTGCAGCCGGGCCACAGCCGCGGCGTCGTACAACCGGTAACCGCTCGCCGACCGCCCTGCCGGTTGGACGATCCCGATGTCGGACCAGAACCGGATCGTGCGGGCCGGCACGCCGGTCAGCCTCGCGAGCCGCCCGATCGTGAGCGGTCCGAGATCGTCCCCCTCGCCGGTGTCCCGGGAGGCGGCGGCCGAATCCGTGCGGCGCGGCTCCGTGTGGTCGTTCACATGCACAGCCTCGACCTTCCAGTCACTGGAAGCTCAACTACTTTTTTCGAGACGGCCGCCATGGCCGCTGTCCCGCCGCCTCCGGCCGGAGACGCGGCGTTTGACCCTGACACCGTGTGAGGCATTGGAATCGCCACACCATGTTCACCATCGGAGACTTCGCCAGGCACGGCCGCGTGTCGGTCCGCATGCTGCGCCACTACGACGCGATCGGGCTGCTCCGCCCGGCCCACGTCGATCCCGCGAGCGG
The DNA here is from genome assembly GCF_002027145.1 of Microbispora sp. GKU 823. Classification (NCBI taxonomy): domain Bacteria; kingdom Bacillati; phylum Actinomycetota; class Actinomycetes; order Streptosporangiales; family Streptosporangiaceae; genus Microbispora; species Microbispora sp. GKU 823. The sequence continues at coordinate 21,841 of NZ_MWJN01000085.1, forward strand.
CTACCGCTTCTACGAGGCGGGCCAGCTCGCCCGTCTCAACCGGATCACCGCGCTCAAGGACCTTGGCTTCACCCTCAGGCAGGTGCGGGAGGTCCTGGACGAGCAGGTGAGCGCCGAGGAGCTGCGCGGGATGCTGCGGCTGCGGCAGGCGGAGCTGGAGGCGGCGATGGCCGCCGCGGCGGCCCGGCTGGCCCAGGTCGAGGCGAGGCTCCGGACGATCGAGAGTGAGGGACACATGAACACCGACGACGTGGTGGTCAAGCGCATCCCCGCCGTCCGGGTGGCGGAACTCAGCGGCGTGGCGCGCAGCTACGAGCCGGAGGACATCGGCCCGGTCGTCGGCCCGCTGTTCGACGAACTGTGCCGCAGGCTGGACGAGGCCGGGGTGACCCCGGTGGGGCCGGGAATCGCCTACTACGAGGACGCCCCCGGCGGCGACGGGATCCTCGCGCACGTGGCGATGCCGGTCGCGATCGCGCCCGGGGACGGTCACGACTTCGCGATCGTGGACCTGCCCGCGATCGAGCGGGCGGCCACGATCGTGCATCGCGGCCCGATGGACGACGTCCTCCCGACCGCCCAGACGCTGGCCCGGTGGATCGCCGACGGCGGTCACCGCTCCGCCGGGTACGCCAGGGAGCTCTACCTGGAGGCCGGGGAGGATCCCGCCCGGTGGGTCACCGAGCTCCAGGAGCCGCTCGCCGGCTAGAAGTACGAGGCCGAGATCTGCGGTGCGTTCTGGTGGACGGCCGGGCTCACGCCGCCTCTTCCTGTGCGGCCACTCGGCTGCTCGCGGTCTCGTCGTCGTGCACCGGCTTCGCGGCCGGTGACCCGCCCGTCGGCTTGCCGGCGGGGAGGGCGACGGCGGGGATGACCGCGGCGATCGCGATACCGATCGCCCACCAGAACGCGCCGTGGAAGGCACCCGTGGCGCCGTGGCCGAGGAGCGACTGCAGGGCGACGGCGACGATCGCGGTGCCGAACGAGGCTCCCACCTGCTGGGCGATGCGGGTGCTCATGGTGGCGTGCGGGATGCCCGCCGGTCGGATGTCCTGGTAGGCGACGGACATCGGCGGGATCAGCACCGCCCCGACCCCCAGGCCGCGAACCAGCAGCACGGCTCCCAGCCACCACAGGCTCGTACCCGGCCCGGCGAGTGCGAACGGGACGGTGGCGACGGCGGCGAGCAGGAAGGCGGCGATCGTCAAGGCGCGCGCCCCGAACCGGTCGACCAGCGTGCCGATCACGAAGCGCGCGGCGAGCGCGCCCACACCCTGCGGGATCATCAGCAGCCCGGCGTCCAGCACGCTGTCGCCCCGCGACTGCTGGTAGTACAGCGGCAGCAGGAACATGCCCGCGTACATCGCCGCGCCGGCGGTGAACAGGACCGTGGAGGCACTGCCGAGCGAGCGCACGCGCAGCAGCCGTACGTCGACGATCGGCTCGCGCTCGCCGGGCCGCGACGCCCAGGCGATGAACGCGGCCAGCAGGACGACCCCGGCCGACAGCGGCACCAGCACCCCGGCGCGGCCGATCCCGCCGTCCTCGGACAGCTCCGAGAGGCCGAGCAGGATCCCCGTCAGCGCCGGCGCGAGCAGCACCAGGCCGATCCAGTCCAGGCGCCCGCGCCCGGCCGAGGAGCCGGGGTGGTCGGCGGGCAGGAACCGCCACGCCAGCAGCAGCCCGGCGGCGATCACGGGCACGTTGATGAGGAACAGCCAGCGCCAGCTCAGCCAGTTCAGGATCACGCCGCCGATCACCGGGCCGAGGATGGGGCCAAGTGCGATCGGCAGGCTGACGGCCGCCATCAGCCGGCTGCTGACACGCCCGCCCGCGGCTCTCACCGCGAGCGTCTGCATCAGCGGGAAGATCAGCCCGGCGCCGAAGCCCTGCAGCACCCGGAAGCCGATCAGGACGGCGTCGTTCCAGGCCATCGCGCACAGCACCGAGGCGAGCACGAACAGCACCAGCGCGGCCATCCAGACCCGCTTGCCGCCCCAGCGGCGCTCCGCCCACCCCGTGACCGGGATCGCGACGGCCATCGCCAGCAGGAAGCCGGTGGTGACCCACTGGATCGTGCCGGCGGTCGAGTGCAGCTTCACCACCAGCGTGTGGATCGCCAGCGTCACCATCGTCGAGTCGAGGATCGCCGCGATGCCGCCCACGACCAGCGCGATCAGCGCGTTCTTCACCTGCGGCGACAGCTTCGCCTCGGTGGTCTCCGTCATCGTCTCGCCCTCAGATAAGAGTGGAATCCATCTCTTATGAAGGTAGAGCGCCTTGCTAGGGAATGCAAACCTTCCTTATAGTGAAGCCGTGACCACATCCGCCGCCGCGCCCTCCCGCCAGCGCCGACGCGGGCCCGAGCTCGAGGCCGCACTGCTGGACGCGGCCTGGGACGAGCTGGTGGAGGTCGGCTTCGCGAAACTGACCATGGAGTCCGTCGCCTCCCGCGCCGGCACCGGCATCGCCGTGCTGTACCGCCGCTGGGCCAACAAGGACCAGCTCGTGCTCGCCGCGCTCGAGCACTACCGGAACAGCCACCCGGTCGACGTCCCCGACACCGGCACCCTGCGTGGCGACCTCCTCGCCGCACTGACCGGCATGGGCGAGGCCCGCGCCGCCTTTTTCGCCATCGCCGCGGCCGCCGCCTTCTCGGGGCTACTGGCCGGCACCGGGCTCACTCCCGCCCAGGTGCGCGACCGGATCATGGGCGACAAAGCGCTCTCGCGCGTCCGGACCATCTACCGGCGCGCCCATGACCGCGGCGAGATCGACCTGGAACGGATCCCGCCCGCGGTGCTCGCCATGCCGTTCGACCTGGTGCGCCACGACCTGCTCATGGATCTCAAACCCCTGAAGCCCGCACGCATCCGGTCGATCGTCGACGAGCTCTTCCTCCCCCTCGTCCACGACCACCACGACGGGCCGGGTCCGGCGTAGCGGCAGGCGCGTACGGCGTCTCAGAGCCAGCCGGGTTTGACCAGGCCCGACTCGTACGCGATCACGACGAGCTGGGCCCGGTCGCGGGCGTGGAGCTTGCTCATCGTGCGGCTCACGTGGGTCTTGGCCGTCGCCGGGGACATGTAGAGCCTGGCGGCGATCTCGTCGTTCGTCATGCCGGTGCCCACGAGCGCGAGCACCTCCCGCTCCCGTTCGGTGAGCGGGTCGAGACGGGTCGCGATGCCGGGCTCCTTGGCGCGGGCGACGTACTCGGCGATGAGCCTGCGCGTCACGCCGGGGGACAGCAGGGCGTCGCCTGAGGCCACCACCCGGACGGCCTGGATCAGCTCGGCCGGCTCGGTGTCCTTGACCAGGAAGCCGCTCGCGCCGCCGCGCAGGGCCTCGAAGACGTACTCGTCCAGCTCGAACGTGGTGAGCATGACGATCTTCACGTCGGCGAGGGCGGGGTCGTCGCCGATACGGCGGGTGGCCGTCAGGCCGTCGGTGCCGGGCATGCGGATGTCCATCAGCACCACGTCGGGGCGCAGGTCCCGGGTGAGCAGGACGGCCTGCTCGCCGTCGCCGGCCTCGCCCACGACGGTCATGCCCTCCTGCGCGTCGAGCAGGGCCCGGAACCCGGCCCGGACCAGTGCCTGGTCGTCGGCGAGCAGGACGCGTATCAATTCGGCTCCTTCTGGTCGGCGGACGGGGGTAGGGGGAGACGGGCCTCGACGCGGAAGCCGCCGCCGGGCCGGGGGCCCGCGGTCAGCGATCCGCCGAGCGCCGCGGCCCGCTCGCGCATGCCGGGGATGCCGTTGCCGCTGCCGAGGCCCGCCTCGGCCCGCGCCGTGCCCGCGCCGTCGTCCTCGATCGTCACGGTCACCTCCTCGGCCGCGTACGCCACGCGTACGGTCACCCGGGAGCCGGGAGCGTGCCGCGAGACGTTGGTCAGCGATTCCTGCACGATCCGGTAGCCGGCCCGGTCGATGCCGGCGGGCAGCGGGCGCTCCTGCCCGGTGACCTCCAGCGTGACCCGCAGCCCGCTGCGCTCGGCGAGGTCGGACAGGTGGGCCATCCCGGCCATGGGGGAGCGCGGCGCGCCGTCCCTGAGCAGGCTCAGCACGCCGCGCATCTCGGTCAGCACGTCCTTGGACGCCTGCTTGATCGTGCTCAGCGCGGTGCGGGCCTGCTCGGGGTGGTCGTCCAGGATGTGCAGGGCGGTGGACGCCTGGACGTGGATCAGCGAGATGTTGTGGGCGAGCACGTCGTGCAGTTCCTGGGCCATGGTGAGTCGTTCCTCGCTCGCCTGCCGCCGGGCCTCCTCCCGCGCCACCCGCTCGCGTTCGGCGAGGCGCTCGCGGCGCATCCGGTAGAACTCCGCCACGGTGAGCGTGAGCAGCAGGTAGGCCGCGACCGCGGTGTGGTGGAAGAGACTCGCCCGGTGGGGGATGAACCAGGTGGCGTAGGCGATCACGAACAGGAAGAACGCCCCCGACGACAGCCACGCCGTGCGGCGGTGCCCGGACATCACCGCGTTGAAGACCACGATGATCTGGCTGAGGAACACCGGCCCGTACGCGAAGTCGAGCAGGAGATAGACCGAGGTCGCGATGAGCGTGACGACCAGGGCGGCCACCGGCGCACGGCGGCGCAGCGCGAGCGCGAGCGGCCCGACCAGCAGCAGCGCGTAGCCCCACCAGGTCAGCGGCGCCCGCCCGAGGTCCGGGTTCCGCAACTGCCAGTACTGGGCGCCCATCGTCAGGAACACCTGGAGGAACCCGACGATGACCGGCAGAACGGGATCGATGCGGTGGTACATCGCGGAACGGGAACGCACATCCGCACGCTAGGCCATCGCCGCTGGTCACCGCATCCGCCCGGCGCGGCAGTCCGCCGTACGCCGGAAGGAGTAGCGTGTTTCCCGCTCCGCGCGTCGGCTCGCTCGGCCGCTCCCGCGTCCAAAAGCGGACAATCCCGCAGCGTTTCTGACTCCCGTGAGTCATGCTGGAGTGATCGCTCACGTGGTGGAGGTGCCTGGCATGAGGAGCGTCGTCGTCACGTCGCTGGGACTGGTCACGTTCGCGGCCTTCCTCGCGCCGCCCGCCCACGCCGCACCGGCGGGGTCCGCGGCGGAGGTCAAACGGCCGGTCGCGGAGGGGTACGGCGGGGCCGTGGCCACCGTGGACCTGGACGCGAGCAAGGCCGCGCTCTCGGTGCTGCGCCAGGGCGGCAACGCGATGGACGCGGCGGTGGCCGGCGCGGCGGCGCTGGGCGTGACCGAGCCCTACTCGGCGGGACTGGCCGGAGGCGGCTTCATCGTCTACTACGACGCCCGCACGCGGAAGGTGACCACGATCGACGGGCGGGAGACCGCCCCGCGGGCGATGACCTCGACGGCGTTCGAGGGCATCCCGTTCGACGAGGCCGTCACCAGCGGGTTGTCGGTCGGGGTCCCCGGCAGCGTCGCCCAGTGGGACATGGCGCTGCGCCGATACGGCACGATGCCGCTGCGGCAGGCGCTGCGCCCCGCGATCGAGATCGCCGAGAAGGGCTTCGTCGTCGACCAGACGTTCCACGACCAGACGCAGCAGAACGCCGGCCGGTTCGCCGACTTCACCTCGACCGCGTCGCTCTACCTGCCGGGCGGGCAGCCGCCGCAGGTCGGATCGGTCTTCCGCAACCCCGATCTCGCGCGCACCTACCGTGAGCTGGGCATCCGCGGTCCGGCCTGGTTGTACGGCGGCGCGCTCGGCCGGGAGATCGTGGCCACGGTGAAGAAGCCGCCGGTGCGTCAGGGGGCCACCAGGAAGGTCAGGACCGGGCTGATGGAGGTGTCCGACCTCAGGGCCTACCGGGCGCTCGAACGGCCGCCCACCAAGGTCACGTACAAGGGGCTCGACGTGTACGGCATGGCGCCGCCGTCGTCGGGCGGATCCACCGTGGGGGAGGCGCTGAAGATCCTGGAGGCCCTGCCGAAGGTCGGCCTGCACGAATACCTGGAGGCCTCCCGGCTCGCCTTCGCCGACCGCAACGCCTACGTCGGCGACCCGGCGTACGTGGACGTGCCGCTGGATCAGCTCCTCTCCGACGGGTTCGCCAAGGAGCGCGCCTGCCTGATCGGCCCGCGGGCGATGGCCCACCCGCCGCGCCCGGATCGCCCGACGGCTCCTACTCCTCCTGCCCGACGCCTCAGGCGGCCTCGGCTCCGGAGGAGAAGAAGGAGGGGCCGGAGACGACCCATCTCGTGGTGACCGACCGCTGGGGCGACGTGGCCGCCTACAACATCACGATCGAGCAGACCGGCGGCAGCGGGATCGTGGTGCCGGGCCGCGGCATCCTGCTCAACAACGAGCTGACCGACTTCACCTTCGGCCCGGCGCCCGGCGACCCCAACCTGCCCGCTCCCGGCAAGCGCCCGCGGTCGTCGATGGCCCCCACCATCGTGCTCAAGGACGGCAGGCCGCTGCTCGCCGTCGGCTCGCCCGGCGGCGCGACGATCATCACGACCGTGCTGCAGATCCTGGTGAACCGGCTCGACTTCGGCATGTCGCTCCCGGAGGCCGTGGCCGCGCCGCGCGCCTCGCAGCGCAACACCGCCGCCACCCAGGCCGAGCCGGCGTTCACCGAGCGGTACGGCGCGGAGCTGACCGCGCTCGGTCACACGCTGACGGACGTCCCCGGGCCGCCGGCGGGGGAGATCGGCGCGGCGACCGGCCTGGAGTTCCTGCGAAACGGCCTCGTCCAGGCGGTCGCCGAACCCGCGCGGCGCGGCGGAGGCAGCGCCCTCGTGGTCAGCCCGCGTCGCTGATCCGTGCCCCGATGAGCTCGTAGGCCTTCGGCTTCACCTTCCGGGTACGCGCCCAGTATTCGAAGGTGAAGCCGGGCCAGAGCGTGCGGTTCCTGCCGTGCTCGTCGAGATACCAGCTCGTGCAGCCGCCCTCGCTCCACACCAGCCGGTCGAGCCGCCGCTGCAGGCGGTCGTTGTAGGCCCGCTGCGCCGACGGCCGTACGTCCAGGGCCTTCGCCTTGGTCCTGGACAGCAGCCGCAGGCAGTCCATGACGTACCGGACCTGGGACTCGATCATGAAGACGACCGAGGTGTGCCCAAGACCGGTGTTGGGGCCGAGCAGGAAGAACAGGTTGGGGAAGCCCGCGGTCGTGATCCCGTAGTAGGCCTCGATGCCGTCGCGCCACGCGTCCTGGATCTTGACGCCGTTCCTGCCGACGATCCGCTGCTCGTTGAGGGAGTCGACCACCCGGAAGCCGGTGCCGTACACGATCACGTCGACCTCGTGCTCGCGCCCCGCCGCGTCCACGACCGACCGCTCCCTGATCTCGGTGATCCCGTCGGTGACCAGCTCGACGTTGTCCCTGGTCAGCGCGGGATAGTAGTCGTTGGACTGCAGGATCCGCTTGCAGCCGATGGTGTAGTCGGGCGTCAGCTTCGCGCGCAGCTCGGGGTCGGGCACCTGCCGGGCCAGGTGGCGCTCGGCCATCGCCTGGTGGACCTTCATCAGCCGGGGGTCGATCGTGAAGCCCACGGCCCGGGTCTCCAGCAGCCAGTAGACGGCGTCGCGCAGAATGCGGGCCCCGCCGGGCGTCTCCATGGCCCGCTTCAGCCGCCCGTCGATCGGCAGGTCCGGCTTCGGCTGGATCCACGGCGGGGTGCGCTGGAAGACGGTGAGCCGGCTCGCCTGCTCGGCGACGACCGGGACGAACTGGATCGCCGACGCGCCGGTGCCGACGACCGCGACCCTCTTGCCGTTCAGGTCGGCGGAGTGGTCCCACCGGGCCGAGTGGAACACCGTGCCGGTGAAGCGCTCACGGCCGGGGATCTCGGGGAACGACGGCACGTGCAGGGCGCCGACGCCGGACACGACGGCATGGGTCTCGAACGTCTCCCCGTCGCCGGTCGACACCCGCCACAGGGCCCGCTCGTCGTCGTACTCCAGCCCGCAGACCTCCGTGCCGAACCGCAGGTGGGGCTCCAGGCCGTACTTCCGGACGCAGGCCCGCAGGTAGTCCCAGATCTCCTCCTGAGGGGAGAACAGCCGCGACCAGCCGGGGTTGAGCTCGAACGAGAAGGAGTACAGCGGCGAGGGCACGTCGCAGGCGCAGCCGGGATAGGTGTTATCCCGCCAGGTGCCGCCGATCTCGCCGGCCTTCTCCAGGATCACGAAGTCGTGATAGCCCGCTTCCTTGAGCTTGATGGCCATGCACAGCCCGGCGAACCCGGAACCGATGATCGTGACGCCCGGACTGGGCATGCGTCCTCCCTGCCCTATTGGAAGATTTGTCCAATATATGCGCGTGGGCGGGCAGGGTCCAGCAGCGTCACTGTACGTCGCATGAGTGGGCGACTGAACCGTCGGCGGGCATGACAAAGCCGCCGACGGGCGCGGTCGTCGGCGGCTGGTACAGGTATGTCAGCGAACCAGGAGGTACGCCACCACGGCGAGGATCACGACGAGCGCCGCACCGACGGCGATCCAAATCGGCAGACGGGACGGCTGCTCCTGAGAGGCCTGCGCGTCCTGCTGCTGCGCGAACGCCCGGAAAGCCTGCGTGTTTCCGGCCGGGTCGATCTGAGGGTCGGACATGGGCATGACTCTAGCGACACATGGTGCGCCCTGGCCGCGATTTGTCGGATTTTGCCCTCGCCTGGGGATCGCTTGGCGTTCCTCCGAGACACCGGCGCGAATACCGGACCGGTGGGGGCGGCGGATAGCGTTGTATGCATGCTCCGCACCCTCCTGGCTCCCCGGCTGGTGGCCCTGCACCTGCTGGTCATCGGGGTGCTCGTGTCCTTCACCTTCCTCGGCCGCTGGCAGCTCGGCGTCTTCGAGGCGTCGGGCGCCCCACGGCGGGCCCCCGACCCCGCGCCCGTGGCCGTCACCGAGCTGACCCAGGTGGGACAGCACGTCGGCGGCGGCGCGATCAGCCGCAGGGTGACCGCCACGGGGACCTACGACGCCGCGAACCAGCTGCTGGTGGCCGACCGGGTCGCCGACGTCGCCGCCCCGGGCGGCAGGGCGGCCAAGGGGAGCGGATTCTGGCTGCTCACCCCGCTGCGGCTCACGGACGGCACGGTCGTCCCCGTCGTACGCGGCTGGGTGCCCACGGCGGCCGATCCCGCCACCGCCGTGCCCGAGGGCGCCGTGACCGTGACCGGACGGCTGCGGCCGGCCGAGCAGACCGACGACGTGATGCGCAGCGGGAACCTGCCACGCGGCCAGGTGGCGACGGTGTCGACGGCGGAGCTGATCAACGTGTGGCCGGACGCGCGGGTGCGGGACGGGTTCGTCGTCGCGACCGCGCAGGACCCGCCGTCCCGCGTCACGCCGGTGGCCGTGTCGCCGCCGACCGAAGGCGGCGGCTTCACCTGGCGCAACCTGGCCTACGCCCTCCAGTGGTGGATCTTCGCGCTGTTCGCCGTGTACATGTGGTTCCACTTCGTACGCGACGCCCTGCGCGGGCAGCGGGAGCGGGAGCGGGAGAGCGAGGAGCCGCAGCCGGCCGAGCCCGCCGCGCACGCGGAGGCCTGAACGGCCCTGAAGCCGGGACCACCCGGTGGCACGGATATCGTGTGGTGACCGTTTCCCCAGCAGAGGTAATGATCGACGTGGAATCCGCGCTCAACTTCTACCGCGTCATGGCCTACATCGTCGGCGTGATGCTGCTCGTGCTGTGTGCCGCGATGGTCGTCAAGTACGGCTTCGACAACGGCACGATGGTCGCGGTCGTCGGGCCGATCCACGGCTTCCTGTACATGGTCTATCTGGTGGCCGCGATCAACCTGGGCCTGATCAAGGCCCGCTGGTCGGTCGGCTACCTGCTGCTGGTGCTCATCGCGGGCACGATCCCGTTCCTGTCCTTCGTCCTGGAGCGGAGCGTCACCGAGCGGGTCCGCAGGAGGATCGCCACCGCCTCCTAGCGAAGCGGACCGGCCGGGCGCCGTGACGGCGGCCCGGCCGGGTTTCCGTTCATCGGGTCTTCGCAGGGCCTCAGCCGCCGATCTGGCGGCGGCGGATGCGCCGCAGCCGCGCCCGCTGCGACTCGTCCAGCATGAAGTAGGCGACGATCGGCGCCCCCAGCGCGCCGATCGCGATCAGCCAGGCCAGGAGCGTCGGCAGCGGAAGGATGAAGACCAGCACGGCCACCACCGCCGCGCCCACGTAGTACTTGCCCAGTGGCGACATCGTCAGGCCTTTCGTGTCGGGCCGCGCGGGACGTCGTCCCGCGTCGCCTGGGAGAACGTCCGGGGTCCTGGCCGAGTTCCGCGAGCCTCCGCGGGTGGTCGTCCGCGTCGCGGCGCCGCGCGCCCGGGAGACGGGTGACCGTCTCCGCCAGGCTCCGCGGCGCCGCGCACGCTCCCCGGTCTCCGGAGTGGGCCGCCGCTCCCGATGCGGACGGGACAACCCCGTACGGCGGCCCGCCCGGAGCTCAGCCCTCGCCGGACTCCGACTTGCCCATCGTCTTGCGGATCAGGTCGCGGACGCGATCCATGATCGCGACCGGCGTCCCCAGCAGGATGTTCTCCGTCGCCGATTCGACCCCGGGGTGCGGGTGCGTGGGAGCCATCGCCTCGGCTGCCTTCACACCCACGCCCATCGCCCTGCGCTCGGCCTCGGACGTGCTCGCCTTGAGCTCGGAGAACTCGTAGCGCTCCTCGGCGGCGGCGTGGGCGAACACGGCGGCCCGCAGCCTCTCCAGCTCCTGGGAGAACTCCGGCGTCGTCACGTCCATGTCGTCGAGGCGGCTGAGCATCTCCTTCGCCTCTTCCTCCTCCTGGAGGCGGTTGTCCACGATCGTGTCGCCGCCGACCAGCTTGCGCCGCGCGTAGGGGTGGACGATCTCCTCCTCCGCCGTCTCGTGGACGGCGAGCAGGCGGACGAGGCGGCTGAAGGCCTCCTTGCGCTGCTCCCCTTGGCTCCTGTCGACCTCGTCGAACAGCTCCCGGATGAGAACGTGCTGCTGCGTCAGGAGATCGATCACGTCGTTCTCCCGCATGGTCTCCGGCCTTGACTGGCGGTCCATTAGCGCCTCCTTCCTGGTCATATCGGGGCTACCCGTAACCGGGGGGCGAAACCCCTGACCTGCGGATTCGGCTCGCGGAGGCGGACATGGTTCCGCGGGCGGGATTCTCCGATGCACGGGATCTGCACAATTCCGGACGACGGCTCTGCACAGAGGGCATCTACGCTTCGTCCATGGCTACCCCTCAGCAACGCCGCGTCCTCGTGGTCGAGGACGACGACACGATCGCGAACGCCGTACGGCTGCGGCTCGTGGCGGAGGGCTTCGACGTACGCGTCGCGAGCGACGGCGAGGGGGCGCTCGCGGCCTACGCGAAGGCGGAGCCCGACGTCGTCGTCCTCGACCGGCTGCTGCCGGGCCTGGACGGACTGGAGGTGTGCCGCAGGATGCAGGCCGCCCGGCCGGTGCCGGTGCTCATGCTCACCGCCCTCGGCGAGGAGACGGACGTGCTGGTCGGCCTGGGCGTGGGGGCCGACGACTACATCACCAAGCCGTTCAGCATGCGGGAGCTCGTCGCGAGGATCCACGCGCTGCTGCGGCGGGTGGAGCGGGCCAGCCTGCTGGCCCACGAGGACACGGTGATCCGGGTCGGCGACGTCGAGATCAACACGGCCGAGCGCCGCGTGTTCGTCCGCGGGGCCGAGGCCCAGCTCACCCGGACCGAGTTCGACCTGCTGCGGCGTCTCGCCGAACGGCCCGGCCAGGTCTTCGAGCGCGAACGGCTGCTGTCGGACATCTGGGGCTTCTCGGAGGCCGCCGCGACCCGGACCGTGGACAGCCACGTCCGCGCGCTGCGCCGCAAGCTCGGCCCGGAGGTCGTCCGCACCGTCCACGGCGTGGGATACGCGCTCGTCCGCTCATGACGCTTCACTAGGGAGAGCCAGGCGTTGAGGCCGCTCGACTTCCTCGGCCGGATCAAGGTCAAGCTCGGCATCGTGATCGTGCTCGCCGTGGTCGCGGCGTTCGTCGTCAACGAGGTCGGCATCAACTCCGGCCTGTCCCGGGACCTCAGGATCGCGATCGCCGTCGTGCTCGCACTGATCATGGTGCAGCTCCTCGCCCGCGGCATGACCCGGCCGCTGCGCGAGATGGCCGCCGCCGCGCAGACGATCGCCAAGGGCCGGTACGGCCTGCGCGTGAGCGCGACGTCGCGGGACGAGGTGGGGGAGCTGGCGCGGGCCTTCAACGCCATGGCCGCCGACCTGGCCGAGGTCGATCGCCAACGGCGCGAACTGGTGGCCAACGTCAGCCACGAGCTGCGCACGCCGATCACCGGCCTGCAGGCCGTGCTGGAGAACGTCGTGGACGGCGTCACGCCGCCCGACCTCGACACCCTGGGCACGGCCCTCGCCCAGACTCAGCGGCTCGGCCGCCTGGTGGCCCAGCTCCTCGACCTGTCGCGGCTCGACTCGGGGGCGCGGCTGATCGAGCCGGAGGAGCTGGACCTGGCGTCGTTGTGCCGCCAGGCCGTCTCGGAGGCGGCTCTCGCGCGTGACGACGTCACGGTGGTGAGCGCGGTCACGCCGGGGACGGCGCTGTCCGCCGACGCGGCCCTGCTCGCCCAGGTGCTGGCCAACCTGCTCGACAACGCCGTACGGCACAGCCCGTCCGGCGGCACGGTCCGGGTGCAGGCGCGGCCGGCCGGGCCGAACCTGGAGATCAGCGTGACCGACGAGGGGCCCGGCATTCCACCGGCGGAGCGGGCCCGGGTGTTCGAACGCTTCTCGCGGCTCGACGCCGGACGGGCCGCCGACGCGGGCGGGGCCGGGCTCGGGCTGGCCATCGCCAAGGAGATCGTCGAGTTGCACGGCGGATCGATCGCGGCGACGGACCCGGTCCCGGCCGCGAAACGGCCCACAGGGGGAGGCCGGGAGACGGCCCCCGGGTGCCGGATGGTCGTCGTGCTGCCGCGTCAGGGGGAGCCCGCGGCGGCGGAGAGCGCGGACGGACCCGTCCACGCCGGAAAGGGGAAAATGGAAGTCCGGAAAGCGGGCGCGGGCCGCGCCGCCGGCTTGCCCGATGGGAAGGGCTCAGCCGGGGACGACGGTGCCGACCTGAGCGAAGCCGCCCTCGTCGCGGCCGGAGGACCGGAGGAGACCGGTGACGAAGAGGCAGGGCCGTCCTCGCCGGAGGCCCCGGCCGCTGGTGAGCGGCCCGGGCCGCTCCATGAGATCCCGGTCGCGTCCAGGCGGACGGAGATCGCGGAGAGCGGGGACCCCCAGAGCGGGGACCACGGCCGACCTTCGGACGACACGGGTGCCGCCGGTGACGAGGATGACCGGGAGGAGTTCCGGCGGCCGGACCTCGTCCACGCACGAGCCGAGCAGCCGTACACGGCCTCGCCGGGCGGTGCCGGCCCGCGGATGCTCGCGCCGCACACGCTCGCGCCGCACCTGCTCGCGCCGCACCCCGGCGTCGGCTACGACCGCGCCGGGCACCTGGCGCGGGCGGCGCTGGGGGCGGGCGTCGGCATGTTCGCCGGATTCTTCACCGGAATGATCGTCTCGGTCTTCCTCGGCCTGGGCGTCATAGCGCTGATGCTGTTCACCGCCCTCGGCACGATCGCGGGAGTGATGCGGGGCTCGTCGTCGGCCCGCCGAGCCGCGGCGGCGTTCGCGCAGGGGCCGGGGCGATACCCGCCGATGCCCGCGCCGCCCGCTCGTGTGCCCCAGGTTCCGGCCGAGCCCGTCGCCCAGGGGGCGGGTGTCTCCCCGCCGCCGCCCGCGTACGTGCCGCCGCCGCTGTTCCCGCGGCCGCAACTGCCGGACGCGCCCCGATGGCTGCTGCCCGCCGCCGCGGCGGCAGGCCTGGTCGCCGCCGTCGCCCTGCCGTACGCGTCGCCCGGGCTGGGAATCGTGCTGACGGCGGTCGCGCTGGGTGCGGCGGCGTTCCCGGCGGTGCTGCCGCTCCGGCGTGGCCGGATCACGCCGTGGACGGTGGTCTTCGGCCTCCTGGCGTACGCGCTGGTCTCCGTGACGCTCTTCCGCGACGCCGAATGGCTGGTCGGGCCGGTGCTGCTGGCCGCGTTCGGCGTCGGGTCCCTCGCGGTGTCGGGCGGCGGGCGGGGCTGGTTCGCGGTGATCAGGGGAGGGGTCTCGGTCGCGTTCGCGGTGCTGCCGCTGCCGTGGTTCCTGGCCGGGCCGCTCCGGGGCCTGGCGCGGCGCCGGATGCTGCCCACGCTGGTCAGCGCCGTCGTGACCGTCGTCCTGCTGGCCGTCTTCGGCCTGCTGTTCTCCTCTGCCGACGCCGTCTTCTCGGCCTTCCTCAGCGACCTGCTGCGTACGCCGGAATGGGTGCAGAGCCTGCCCTACCGGGTCTTCGTGTTCTGCGTGTTCGCGGTGCTGGCCGCGGCGGCGGTGCTGGTGGGCCTGCGCCCGGCGGCCGAGCCCGCCGCGCCCGACCTGCGGATGTCCCTGGGCCGGCAAGTGTGGGTGATCCCGCTGCTCGGGCTGAACCTGCTGTTCGCGGCGTTCGTGGCCGTGCAGATCACGGTGCTGTTCGGCGGCAGCCGCAGGGTGCTGACGACGGCGGGGCTCACCTACGCGCAGTACGCGAGGTCGGGCTTCTTCGAACTCGTCACGGTCAGCGTCTTCGTGCTCGGCGTCGTGGCGGCCGCGGTCGCCCTGCTGCGCCGCGAGAGCCGGGCCGACCGCTGGCTGCTCGCCGCGCTGCTCGGCCTGCTGTGCGCGTTCACGCTGGTCATCCTCGCCTCGGCGCTGCACCGGCTCGGCCTCTACACCGACGCGTACGGCCTGTCGCGGCTGCGGGCCTCGGTGGAGGCGACGATCTGGTGGCTCGGCGCCGTGTTCGTGCTGGTGCTGGCGACGGGAGCGGTGCGGCTGTCCGGCGGCGGCACGTCGTGGTTCTTCCGGGCCCTCGTGCTGCTCACCGGGGTGTCGCTGCTGGCGTTCGCGGTGTGGGACCCCGATGCGCGGGTGGCGGAGACCCAGCTCACGGTCCGGGGCGTGGAGCGGCTCGACCACCGCTATCTGAGCGACCTCGGCGCGGAGGCCGTGCCGATCCTCGACCGCCTGCCCGAGCCGGACCGCAGCTGCGTGCTGGGCGACGTGGTGGCGGTCAACGACCTGTCCAGGGCGGACCCGTGGAACGGCTGGAACCTCGCCCGCGCTCGCGCCCGGGAGGTGCTGGAGCGGCGGCCCGTCGTGCGGCCCGACGACTGCCCCGGCTCGTCGCGTGTGCCCGGCCCGTACGACTGATCTAAGTCGGGGGCGTGACCTTCGATGTGCTGATCAGCGGTGGCCGCGTGGTGGACGGCACCGGAGCCCCGCGTTCCGCGCCGACGTCGGCGTGCGC
>NZ_MWJN01000086.1:0-36739 GCF_002027145.1 Microbispora sp. GKU 823
ACCTGACACCCCACTCCCAAGCCACGTCCCACCCCACGCGACGTCTCACCCCACGTGACGTCCCACCCCAAGCGGCGTCCTAATCCAGTGACGTCCCATCCCACGTGATGTCCCGCCCAAGCGACGTCCCACCCCAAGTGACGTCCCACTCCACTGCGGCGGCCGGCGAGATGCCGGAACCGGCGGCCGTGGGCACGTCCGCGGCTGGCAAGCGGATGTCGGCCTTCCTGCGCCCGTAGCTTTGCCCCGCCGACGCCGCCCCGTCCTCCGTCGGGCGGCTGGGGATTCTTCGGCCTTTCTACGTCCACACAGACGCCGTGAGCCGACACGCCGTGTCGAGTCCTGAAATTCAGGGGGCGGGGGCCATCGACCGGCCGACTGTATGCGCGAGAGAATCGGCGGGTGCTTCTGGAGAGATCACGGCTGTGGGTGCGCCACTCCCTGCCTGAGAGAGTCCGGGCAACTCTTGCCCGCCGTTCTCGGCCGCGGCTTCCGCACAGTGGCGGACGACGCCCTGTACGCCCTATACGGCCTGCTCGCCGAGCACTGGCACCGGTCACCAGCCAGTGGCGTCGCCGGTGTCTCCCACCGGCCGCGAGGCCGGAGATGCGGTCCGGCATCACCGGCTTCACAACTCTCTCCGCATCTCCGTGCTGCCCTCGTGGAGCGCGAGCAGGTTGCGGATCGGTGCCGCTTCGAAAACCGTGGGCCGGTCGAAATGGTCTCGATATCGGTTCCGCGGGAGGCGCTGCGAGGAAAGAGTTTGCCCTGGTCGGTCCCCTCAATTGCGGTCACTGCCGTTCGCGGACTGGCGCGCGGAGAGCGGTGATCATTCGCTCACGCCGCCGTCGAAAATATTTTCGAAATACGAAATCAGGGCGTCTCGGCGTGCAAATGGATCTTCATTGGCGCCGCCCTGATTCGCGCCTCTCCGGGGCGGCGTACCGGGCTCTACCAGCAAGATCGTATTTCGGGAACCGGGCATCGGCGGCGTCCGTTGTGATCTACTGAAGGCGTGCCGTCGTTCGAGGTGACTGTGAGAAATGTTTGCGAAGGGTTCCATGGGGTAGACGGCTTCGCGAGTTACCCTGGAAGGGCTGACGGAATTGACGATGAAGACACACATGGCCGGCCTCCACATTATCCAGCCAACAACACTTAAACGGCCGGGCGTGTCGGCGGGGGTTCGCTGAATCGTCGATTACGGTCCCGCATGTCGGGACGAGCCCGGAAAAGGACAAGCCGGAAAAGGACGAACCGATGGGGGCTGTGCGCAAGGTGGCGAGCTACCTTGGCCTGGGTGGGGCAGAGCAGTACGACGACGAGACCTATGCCGAGGACGAGTACGAGGACGACTGGATGCCGGCGGCCGAGCGTGCCGCCAAGCGCTGGCAGCCCAACACCGACCCGGCCCGTATTGTCATGGTCCGCCCGCAGAAGTATGACGACGCCCTGACGATCGGCCGTCACTTCCGCGAGGGCCATACGGTGGTCATGGACGTGGCGAGCATGTCGACGGCGGAGGCCACGCGAATGGTGGACTTCGCCGCGGGCTTGGCCTACGGCTGTGAGGGACGTATCGAGCGGATCGCGGACAAGGTCTTTTTGATCACTCCGGCGACGGTGGAGGTCTCCACCGCCTGAACCGGCTGGTGCGAGTCCGAGTCCTGTGCCCGCCGCCCATTGGGTCGGCGGGCACAGTCGTCCGCGGAGCCGGCGCTACGCAATCAGCTTGCGGGCGCCGGCTCAGGCGTCCCTATGCCGCCCGTGGGCCCCGTCGCAGGAGCGTGGACACCTCGGCCAGGTCCCGGGCGGCGGCGGAGGCGCGCTCCTCCGACTCCCTCGCGTACTCGTGCAGGGCCCAGACGGCCTTGTCGGCGAGGTCGGCGAGCTTGCCCGCCCGGTTCTGGACGTACCGCACGTCGGAGTGCTCCCGGACGCGGTGCCGCCACAGCAGATGCCCGCCCACGGCAGCGATCAACAGGCCGACGAGGGCGAGCGGCGGTGAGACCACGAACCCGGCGGCGAGGACGACGACGGCGAGGACCAGGAGGACGTATCCGGGCCAGGGCCGGGTGCGCTTCGGCACGCACTCGGTGACGAGCCGCTGCTCGGCCGCCGCCATCGACTCCTGGTCGGGGCCCTCGGGCCTGAGCTTGATCGGATAGCCGAGGATCGGCACGTCCAGGGTGTCGGGCGGCGGCTCGCTCACCACCTCGACGAGGGACTCCGCCGCCGCCCTGACAGCCGGCGCCGCCACGTGCAGCGCGAGCGCGGCCATGTGGGGATCGGCGTCGGGACCCAGGTCCTGCAGCAGATGCCCGGTGAGCGAGCTCAGCGGCCCTTCCTGGCCACCGTGGCCTGCCAGGGAGCGGAGCACGGCCAGCGGCTCGTCCTCGGCCCACACGGTGCCGCGTACGACCTTGGTGACCTCGCCGGCCTGCCGGGTGGAGGTGATCTCGGTGCAGCGTTCACGCAGACGGCGAAGGGTCGCCGACGCCTGAAGCGACCGCTCGATCTCGGTGACCTTCGCCAGTTCAGGGAACGCCTCCAGAGAGGCGGGCACGGACGTCTCCGGCGGACCGGGCACGAGGGCCTTCAGCCACCGGTCGTCGGTGGCCGGCGCGTCCACCGCGTCGGAGCTTGCGCAGTACGAAGATCTTGCCGACCGGTCCGTACGCCCCGCGGGCGGCGGCGAGCCACAGCGCCCGCTGGCCGGGCGTCACGGGACGGTCCTCGGACAGGTCGCCGAAGGCGGTGCCCAGCCAGGAGGCGTGGATCCGGTCGCCGTGGCCGCAGACGGCGAGGGCCAGACAGAGGAACAGGGCGGTGCGCCGCTCGTCCAACTCGTTGGCCAGGGCCAGCGGTTCCAGGGCGTCCTTGCCGGACATTATGAGGACGAGGGACTCGACGGCGGGCCCCAGCCAGTAGCCCGGCACGTCGGTGATCCCCGGCGGCAGGTCGGGCGCGGTCCCGTCCGCCGCCAGGCTGACGATCAGCGCTTCGGCGTAGCGGTGCAGCTCTGTGGCCTCGGCCAGGTTTCCAGGGTCCGGACTCGTGGTCAGGTCCATGCTCACGCGGAACGCTCCCCGAGGGGTCGGCTGGCACTCCCTTGACCGCGCCAGACTAGACGCTTGGTGCGACAGTCATGGACGAGGCGCGCCGTGGACGAGCCTGACCCGCGGAAACCGGAAGGCCGGGCCGCCCTGCATCGGAGAGCGGCGGTACGAGCGGCCGGCCGTGGTCGCGCGGGGACGCCATCCCCGGCCGCGCAGACGCCATCCCGGGCATCGGAGACGGCGCCTGCGGCCTCCTCGGAGGCGCCGGGAAGACCTTCCTCCGTGTCCGCCGAAGCGGAATCCGGCACCCCGCTCACATCCGCTCGGGGACTTCGATGCCGAGCAGGTCGAGCCCGCGCAGCAGCACACGCAGGGTGAGCGCCGACAGAGCCAGACGCGACTGCCGTACGGACTCCTCCTCGGCCTTGAGGACCGGGCAGCTCTCGTAGAACGAGGTGAACGCCTGGGCCAGGTCGAACAGGTAGTTGCACAGCCGGTGCGGCTCGGACAGCTGGGCGACGGCGGCGACGACCGAGCCGAAGCCGAGCAACTGCAGCGCGAGCGCCCGCTCGGCCGGGTGGCCCAGCGTGATCGGGCCGGTGACCGACTCCGGCTCGATCCCGCCGTTACGGAAGATCGACCGGATGCGGGCGGTGGCGTACTGGAGGTACGGCCCGGTGTTGCCGGTGAGGGCGAGCATGCGGTCGAAGTCGAACACGTACTCGCTGTCGTGGCTGACCGACAGGTCCGCGTACTTGACGGCGCCCATGCCGACCTGGCGCGCGATCTGCCGGCGGGCCTCCGGGTCGTACCCGCGGTCGGCGATGACAGCCTCGGCGCGGACGACGGCCTCGTCCAGCAGGTCGGTGAGCTTGATCGACTCGCCGCTGCGGGTCTTGAACATCTTGCCGTCGCTGCCGAGCACGCTGCCGATCTGGACGTGCTCCGCCTTGACGTCGTCGTGCAGCCAGCCGGCCATCCGCGCCGCGGCGAAGACCATCTGGAAGTGGAGCGACTGGGTGGCGCCCACGACGTACAGGATGCGGTCGGCCTTCAGGTCGCGCACCCGGTAGCGGATCGCGGCGAGGTCGGTCGTGGCGTAGCCGTACCCTCCGTCGCTCTTGCGGACGATGAGCGGCAGCGGCTGGTCGTCGCGGCCCTTGAAGCCGGGCGGGAACACGCACAGCGCGCCCTCGCTGATCTCGGCCACGCCCGTGCGCTCCAGCTCGTCGCATACGTCGGGGAGCATGGGGTTGTACATGCTCTCGCCCGCGATGTCCTCGTCGGTGAGCGTGACGCCGAGCGTCCGGTACACCTTCCGGAAGTAGCGGTTGCTGTACTCGATGAACTCGCGCCACAGGCGCAGGGTCTCCGGGTCGCCACCCTGCAGCAGCGGCACTCTGCGGCGGGACCGCTGCTGGAACTCGGAGTCGTTGTCGAACTTGTGCCGCGCCGCCTGGTAGAAGGCGTTGCCGTCGCCGGCGGCCAGCATGCCGAGCGCCTCCTCCTCGCCGATGTCGAGGAGGTGCTCGATGAGCATGCCGAACTGCGTGCCCCAGTCACCGAGGTGGTTCTGCCGGATCACCTGGTTGCCCAGGTGCTCGTGGGTGCGCGCGAGGGTGTCGCCGACGATCGTGGTGCGCAGGTGGCCGACGTGCATCTCCTTCGCGGCGTTCGGCGCGGAGTAGTCGACGATCACGGTCTGCGGGGCCGGCTGCGGCACGCCGATGCGCTCGTCGAGCAGCCGCCGCGCGGCCTGCTCGGCGATCCAGCCGTCGCGCAGCGTCAGGTTGAGGAACCCGGGCCCGCTGACCTCCACGCTCACGTCGGTCGTGTCGAGGTGATCGGCGATGGCCTGGGCGACCTCCCGCGGGGCACGTCGGAGCCGCTTGGCCAGGCTGAGTGCGACGTTCGCCTGGTAGTCGGCGAACTGGGAGGGCCTGATCAGCGGGTCTTCGGTGGCGTGCTCCGGACCGAAGGCGGAACCCAGCGCCTGCTGGACCCGCTCGGTGAGCACGAGCTGCGGGTCGGTCATGCACCAAGCTTATCGGCGTGCGCCTTCAGCCCGCCGTTCCATATCGGCGGTCACCAGCGGCGGTGCGACTTGTTGGTGGAGGCGATCCGCTCACCGATCCTGGCCACGATGCCCTGGGCCGACAGGCGGGCCGCGAGCTCGCAGGCGGCGGCCACGCCGCGCGCCCGCGACGAGCCGTGTGCGATCACCACGGTGCCGTTGAGGCCGAGCAGTACGGCGCCGCCGTGCGCCTCGGGATCGAGCCGGCCGGCCAGCTCCCGGAGCCGGGCCCGCTGCAGCATCCCGCCGAGCCTGGCCATCCGGCTCTCCGCGAGCGTCTCCCTGAGCTGCTCGAAGGCGTACCGCACGGTGCCCTCGACGGTCTTGAGCGCCACGTTGCCGGTGAACCCGTCGGTGACGACCACGTCGACCTTCCGGATGAGCAGGTCGTGCCCCTCGATGTTCCCGGTGAAGTCGATGCCGGGCGTGGCGGCGAGCAGTTCGTGGGCCCGTTTGGCGAGCTTGTTGCCCTTCTCCACCTCGGCGCCGATCGTGAGCAGGCCGACGCGGGGACGCCGCATGCCGAGCGCCGTCTCGGCGTACGCCACGCCGAGGTGGGCGAACTGCACCAGCATCTCCGGCTTGGCGTCGGCCGTGGCGCCCGCGTCGAGCAGCACGGTCGGCTGGGGCAGGGTCGGCAGGCCGACCGCGATCGCGGGGCGTACGACTCCCTGCTGGGCCCGCAGCCGCAGCCGGCCGGTGGCGACGACGCCCGCAGTCGACCCCGCGGACACGACCGCGCAGGCGTCGCCGCGGCGTACGAGATGGCAGGCGATGGCGATGCTGGAACGGGGCCTTCTCAGGCTCGCCAGCGCGCCCTCGTCCATCGCCAGCGCCTCCTCGGCGCGCACGATGGGGATCTCGGTGACCGCGTCGTGCCGGGCCAGCTCCTGGTAGAGCAGGCGGGGATGGCCGACGAGCACGACGGGCACGTCGCGCTCCCGCACGGCCTGTACGGCTCCCGCGACGATCTCCTCGGGCGCGTTGTCGCCGCCCATGGCGTCGAGGGCCACGGGCAACGCACGGCCGGCGGGCTGCATGGCCGCATCGTAGGCCGTCAGCGAGGGGTCCCGCGGTAGACCACGATCTTGCCGAAGCGCGCGTTGCCGGTGACGCGGATCAGCGGTCCTTCGCCGTCGCCGTTCCCTCCGGTCACCGAGCGCTTCGAGAAGACCGCGCTGCCCTCGTCGACCACCTTGGCGTTGGCCGGGACGGTGACGATGAGCTTGCCGCAGAAGGAGTTCAGCTCCAGCGTCACCTCACGGCCGGGCAGGACCGCGTCGCTGAGATCCACGATCAGCGCGCCGAAGACCGAGCTGAGCTCGGTGTGCCGCCCGGCGACCCAGCGCCCGCGCCGTATGATCTTGCTGAACACGGCGGAGACCCGGTGCCGCTCCGTGGAGAGCGCGGCCGGTGCGTGGGACGCCTCGGGCAGGTCCCTGGTCAGGGGAGCGAGGTCGCCGATGGTCACGGCGCTGTAGGCGGCGTCGAGCCTGTCGGCGTGTTCGACGCTCGTCAGACGGCCGGTGGCCAGCGCCTCGCCGAGGACGGCCGCGATCCGGTCGCGGTCGGCGTCCGAAGCGCGCTGTGCGGGATCGTCGCCCGCGTACGGTGTGAGGGAGGTCACCTCGCCAGCGTAGCTCTTATCGAGATATGTCGCGATAGGGCGGGTTCATGGCCGGCCCCGGTCCGGCCGTGTCGCGATGTCCGTCGGCGCGTCGCTAAAAGTGAGCGGAAAGATCTGCCGCAACGCCTGGGCGCCGTGTTTACCGTCGCTTTCTCCTGAGGCGGGATTGGGGTGACCGCGAAGTGGTCGTCCGATGCTCGATATACCGACTTTCCCGGCGGGCTGTCCGCCGGGCATCCCCTGGTCAGCAGGGCTTTCCGCCGTGATCGGCAGTGATAGAAATGCCGACGTCTTCGTCGGCGTGCTCGCCGACGCACGGGGGTTCTTGGGTTCGTCATTCCCACTCTCGTGAAAAGGAATATGAACCGGGGGCAAGTCAATGAAACGAGTGGTTAGGACAGCCGTCGTCGCCGTCACGATCGGCATCGCCGGCATGCTGGCCGCGCCCGCGCAGGCCGACGTGTGCGCTCAGAAGTGCACCGAGCACCGGGTCGCGACGCTGGCGAGGCTTCTGGCCGATCTGCAGGGCACGGCCGTCGCCGGGGCGACGGGCGGCGTCGTCGCGCAGGCCGACGCGGCCGCCGAGGTGGCGGTGAACCTGACCGCTGACATCAGGGCCGACCTCGTCGCGGTCGCCAATCTCTGCGGCACCGTGACGGCCAGCCTGTCCGCCGAGGCCAACGCGCAGATCAACGCGGCCGCCGACATCGCGGCCGATATCGTGGCCGACGCCGCCGTCACCGTCAACGCCAACGTCGTCGCCAGGCTGGAGGCCCACCTGTCGGCCGCCCTGGTCGCGGTCGCGGACGTCAACGCGGCTCTCGTCGCCAAGGCGAACGTCGCCGCGGGCGTCGTCGCCCAGGTCGGCAAGCCGGTCGTCGCCGTCTCCGGCCAGACCGCCGCCGCCGTGGACGCCTCGGCCGCGGCCGTCGCCGGCGTGGGCGCCGCGGTCCGCGCCGGGCTCAACGTCACCGCGAGGCTCAACGCTCTGCTCAGTCTCAAGGGCGCCGTCGCGGCGACCGCCGGCAGCGCGGGCGGCCTGCTGGCGCTGGTGCCGTGCGACACTCCGGCCGACCGCGCCATGAGCAGCACCCAGACCGACGGCCGCCGAGGCCGCCGCCCAGGCCGACGCCCACGCCGGCGCGGTCACCAAGACCGTCAGGAACACCACGGACGCTCCGGCGCAGGGAGCCGCCGCGACGACGGGGGCGCGGCCGAGCTCGCCACCTCCGCGTCGGCCACGGCCGACGCCGCCGCGTCGAGCGCGGTCTCGTCCGCCCCGGGCACGGTGGCCGACGTCGCGCCGCCGACCGCACGCCAGGGTGGGTACGGCAGGTGACCCACGCCTGAGGCCTCCGTCGCCGTCGAGCCGGCACGCCGGGTGGCACCGGAGGTCCCGGGGTACGGCAGGACCATCGGAAAGACGTCGATGACGAAAGCGGCCGGCGCCCCCCGAGGGAGCGCCGGCCGTCCGTTGTCACGCCAAGGTGCACACGCCGCAGTGCGTCGACGCGGGGGCGGCAGGCGCCAGGGCGCACGTGGCAGGGTTCGGCCAACCCCTCAGTTGGGCGAGTTCGGCGAGTCGAAACAGGCGCGCAGGTGGGTGCGCCTGGCGATCTGGGCCTGCAGGCGGGCCATCTGCCAGTGCAGCTCGATGAGCTGCTCGGCGATCAGCCCGACGGGAAGCTCCGAGGGATCTTCGGCGGCCAGATTGTCGATCGCCGTCGCCAGGTCGCTCATCCGTCCCTCCCCTATGTCGAATCTCCGTTCGAATCATAGTGGAACGAGCGGCCCTCCCGCATCAGGTTTCGTACACAGGTGCGATGTAGCCGCGGGCGAGGGTGTTGGCGGTGATGTTGAAGCCGACCACGGCCGGCGGCGTGTCGGTGTCCACGCCGAGGGACTCCACGCCCAGGGCGTGCACGGCGAACAGGTAGCGGTGCGGGTGACCGGGTGGTGGCGCCGCTCCGCCGTACTCCTTGGTGCTGAAGTCGTTGCGCGCGTGCTTGGCGCCCTCCGGCAGCCCCTTGAAGTCGGGGCCGTTGCCCGCGCCGGCCGGCAGCTCGGTGACGGTGGCCGGGATGTCGTACAGCACCCAGTGCCAGAAGCCGCTGCCCGTGGGCGCGTCCGGGTCGAAGCAGGTGACGGCGTAGCTCTTGGTGCCCTCGGGGGCGCCCGACCAGCGCAGATGCGGGGAGACGTTCTGCCCGCCCATGCCCCAGTCGTTGAACACGTGGGCCTCGGGGAGCCGCTCGCCGTCGCGGACGTCGTCGCTTTCGACGGTCAGCGCGGGCACCTCGGGCAGATGGTCGTACGGGATCGGTGGCGGCGTCGGCACGGTCGCCCCTCCGTTTCTCTCAGGCCTTGTTGTACGCCTCCAGGACCTCCTGGGGGTCGCCTTCCATTCTGATCTTTCCCTTGTGCAGCCAGATCACCCGGTTGCACGTCTCCTCGATCACGTCGAGGTTGTGGGCGACCAGGAAGACCGTGCCGGCGGACTCGCGCATCTGCTTGATGCGCTGCTGGCTCTTCTTCTTGAACTCGCGGTCACCGGTGGCGAGGGCCTCGTCGATGAGCAGCACGTCGTGCGTCTTGGCGGAGGAGATGGCGAAGCGCAGCCGGGCGCCCATGCCGGACGAGTACGTCGACATGGGGAACTGGACGAAGTCTCCGATGCCGGAGAAGTCCACGATCTCGTCGTACTTCTCGCGCACCTCGTTCGGCGTCATGCCCATCGCGTAGCAGCCGAGGATGATGTTGCGCTCGCCCGTCAGCTCCTTCATGAGGGCCGCGTTGACGCCGAGGAGTGACGGCTGGCCGTTGGTGTAGACGGCGCCCTTGTGCGGGGGCAGGAGACCGGCGATCGCGCGCAGCAGCGTCGACTTGCCCGAGCCGTTGCGGCCGATGATGCCGATGGCGTCGCCGTGGTGGGCGACGAAGCTCACGCCCTTGACGGCGTGGACCTCCTTCATCTGCGGCCGGCCCTGCCGCCGGAGGATGCGCATCAGCGCGCTGGCCGCGTTGCCCTTCTCGGCGTCGCTGGCCGAGCCGTACACCTTGTAGACGATGTGGAGGTCGTCGACGATGACGGTCGGCGTTCCGACCTCGACATCGTTGGAGTTCTGCGTCTCGGGGTGCTGCGTCTTCGAGTCTTGGGGCGCCACCTGCGACAGCTCCTTGGTCAGCTCAGCCACGGCCGTACCTCTCCTCGGCCCGCCAGAAGTACCAGAAGCCGACGATCAGTGCGAACACTGCCCAGAATAGACAGGTAACCCACGCCCAGCGCTCGGGGAACCGCTGGTAGATCAGCAGGTCGCGCATGAACTCGATGTAGGCGGCGGCGGGGTTGAACTCCAGTGCCCAGCGGAGGAAGTCCGGCAGATCCTTGGTGCGGTCGTCGATCTCGTAGAAGACGCCGGAGGCGTACAGCCAGGTGCGGGTGATGAACGGCAGCAGCTGGTTCATGTCCCGCATGAACGCGCCGAGGCGGGCCATGAACATGCCCATGCCGATGTTGAAGACGAGCTGCATGAGCAGCGTGACGGGGATCAGCAGCCAGAGCCAGCTCACCGGCTCCCCGGTGACCAGCACCAGGAGGAGGAGCACGGCCATGGAGTAGCCGAGCTGCTGGAGCTCCTGGATCGTGTACGCCAGCGGGAGGGCGCCCCGCGGGAAGTGGAGCGCCCGGATGAGGGAGAGGTTCGACGAGATGGACTTGGCGCCGCTGATCACCGTGCGCTGGGTGAAGGTGAATACCATGACCCCGGTGATGAGGAACGCCGGGTAGTTCTCGATCGACTTGCTCTGCCCGAGGATGACGCCGAACATCAGCCAGTACACCGCGGCGTTGAGCAGCGGGGTCAGCACCTGCCAGAGCTGCCCGAGCATCGACTCGGAATACTTCGAGACGTTGCGCGAGGTGGCGTACGTGAGGATGAAGTGCCGCCGGTCCCACAGTTGGCGCAGGTAGGCGGGCATGCTGGGGCGTGCGATGGCGCGTCGTAGTCCGTGACGCTCGGCGAGCGCGGCCAGCGACTCCGGGGCTCGGCCGCCACCCTGGGCCTCCGCGAGCGCGGATTCCGGCTGGCTCATGGCATGGACTCTATTGGATGGAGGTCGGTGGGACGGCTGTCGCACCGAACGTGGCTGCGACTGGTCAAAGGTAGCCCAGGACATCCTGATCCGGGGACCGGGGCGCGGGTGTCGCCCTCACCCTTGGCCAAAGGACTCGCCGCCTGTCGGTATATGTACTCTAAAGGGGAGTTTGATGCCGTGCTGGGCATTTAAGGTTGGGCTCACAGGAATGTGTGTGACGCCCGACTGACGCACGTGTGACCGAACTGCAACGTGCCGGAGACTCCTCTGGTGCGTCCGGTAAGGGATGCTCCGGACGACTGGCAGGACGTCAGCTGGTTTGACGATGCCCGGCAAACCGGGTGCCAACCAGCGCGAACGCCCATCCTTAGAGGGAGGACCAATCCACTATGCGCGTGACTAAGGGCGCAAAGATCGCCACCGGCACCGCGCTGCTTGCGCTCGGCGTCGCCGCGTGCGGCGGGGGCGGCGGCTCCAGTAGCGGCGGCGGGGACAACCCCCGGGCCGCCACGGGGACCGTCTACATCCGTGGTTGTGAGCCGCAGACCGGCTTCGTCCCCGGAAACATCAACGAGACCTGTGGTGGCACGATCAACGAGTTCGTGTACAGCCGCCTCGTCAAGTACAACTCGGACACGGCCGCTCCCGAGCTCGACCAGGCGGAGTCGATCGAGACCACCGACAACAAGGTGTGGACGATCAAGCTCAAGCCCGGTCTGAAGTGGACCGACGGCACGCCGGTCACCGCGAAGAACTACGTCGACGCCTGGAACTACACCGCCTACTCGCCGAACGCGCAGCTCGGCAGCTTCTGGTTCGGCGACATCGTGGGCTTCGACAAGGTCAACACCGCCGACCCCGACGGCCCCGACGGGCCGAAGGAGGCTCCGAAGCCGGAGACCGACAAGCTGGAGGGCCTGGAGGTCGTCGACGACCTCACCTTCAAGGTGACGCTGACCGCGCCCGTCGCCGTGTTCCGCACCAAGCTCGGCTACACGAGCTTCGCGGCGCTTCCCGACGCCTTCTTCAAGGACCCGAAGGGCTTCGCGCAGAAGCCGGTCACCAACGGTCCTTTCAAGTTCGTGCAGTGGGACCACAACTCGCAGATCATCGTCGAGGCGAACCCCGACTACCCCGGGCCGGAGAAGCCCAAGGTCAAGAAGATCGTCTACAAGATGTACAAGGACGACAACGCGGCGTACGCGGACCTGGTCTCCAACAACCTCGACTTCACCGAGCTGATCCCGCCGTCGGCCCTCGCCGGCGACAAGTGGAAGACCGACCTCGGCGACCGCGCGATCGACGGCCAGCAGGGCGTCATCCAGACGATCACCTTCCCGCTGTACGACAAGGAGTTCGGCGGCAACGCGGACTTCCGCAAGGCCGTGTCGTACGCGATCGACCGGAAGACGATCACCGACAAGATCTTCAACAAGGGCCGCGTGCCCATCAACGGCTGGGTCTCCCCGATCGTCGAGGGCTTCAAGGACGGCGCCTGCGGCGACCTGTGCACCTACAACCCCGCCAAGGCCAAGGAGTACCTCGCCAAGGCCAAGTCCGAGGGCTACACCCCGCCGGCCGAGTTCCCGATCTGGTCCAACGCCGACGGCACCCACAAGGAGTGGATCGAGGCCACGGTCAACAGCATCAACCAGGCCTTCGGTCCCGACGCCGGCGTGAAGTTCGTGCACAAGGACATGCCCACCTTCGCCGAGCTGCGTGACACCATCACCCAGCACAAGATCAAGGGCGCGTTCCGCACCGGCTGGCAGATGGACTACCCGCACATCGAGAACTTCCTGAACCCGCTGTACAAGACCGGCGCCTCCTCCAACGACGGTCTCTACAGCAACAAGGAGCTCGACAAGAAGCTCCACGAGGCCGACACCGCCACCGACCCGGCCCAGGCCAACGCCCTCTATCAGCAGGCCGAGGCTATGCTGCAGCAGGACATGCCCGCGATTCCGCTGTGGTCGTACGGTCTGCAGGCCGGCACCTCCAAGTGGGTGACCGGCGTGAAGGTCACCCCCTTCGGCGTGCTCGACCCGCTGTCGATCGCGATCAAGGAAGCGTAGGGACAGCTCGTAGGTGAACCCCCCGAGGCCGGTTCCCCACCGGGGCCGGCCTCGTGGGCTGTCCATTCGCGATCCCCCGTGTTGACCCACGGGGGGCGCATGTACGACCTTTAGCGTCAGATCGGAGGTGCGCATGGGCCGATACGCGATCCGGCGCCTGCTGCAACTCGTGCCTGTCGTGCTGGGCACGACCTTCATCATCAACTACATGGTCTGGCAGCTTCCGGGTGACCCGTTCGCCGGGAGATGCGGCCAGCGGCCCTGTCCGGACAGCTATGTCACGGCCATGCGCGAGCAGTTCGGGCTGGACCAGCCCATCCTGGTGCAGTACTGGAGCTTCCTGAAGAACCTGCTCACCGGGAACCTGGGCACCGACTTCAACGGCGTGTCCGTCGCGACCCAGCTCGGCGACGCCTGGCCGATCACCATCAGGCTCGCGCTGATGGCGGTGCTCTTCGAGGCGATCATCGGAATCGGCGCCGGCGTGCTGTCGGGGCTCAAGCGCGGCGGCTTCCTCGACAACGTGGTGACGATCTCCACGCTGTTCCTGCTGTCGCTGCCCATCTTCGTCACCGGTTATCTGCTGCAGTGGATCCTCGGTGTCCAGTTCCACGTGATCGAGCCGACCGTGTCGGACGAGGCGACGGTCCCCGAGCTGATCGTCCCGGCGCTGGTGCTGGCCAGCCTCAACATGGCGTTCACCGCGCGGCTCACCCGTACGAGCATCGTGGAGAACCTGCGGGCCGACTACGTGCGTACGGCCGTGGCCAAGGGACTGAGCAACCGGCGGGTGGTCGGGATCCACCTGCTGCGCAACTCGCTCATCCCGGTGCTGACGTTCCTCGGCACCGAGGTCGGCTCGCTGATGTCCGGCGCCATCATCACCGAGGGCATCTTCAACATCCACGGCATCGGCGGCCTGCTGTGGCGGGCCATCAACGGCCAGGACTACACGATCGTGGTCCCCGTGGCCACGCTGCTCGTGCTCGTGTACCTGCTCTCCAACCTGCTCGTCGACCTCCTCTACGGCGTGCTCGACCCGAGGATCCGCTATGAGTGACCCGACCGCGACGCAAGATCTGATCAAGGGCGCGGACGAGCCGACGGCGAGCCCGGTCGCGGTCCGGGACAGCCAGCGCAGCCTCTGGCGCGACACGTGGGACATCCTGAAGCGGCGCAAGATCTTCTGGATCTCGCTCGTGATGCTGGTCGTGTTCCTCCTGATGGCGGCCTTCCCGTCGCTGTTCACGCACAAGGACCCGGAGTACGCCACGCTCGCCAAGAGCATGGAGCTGCCGAGCTCGGACGCGTGGTTCGGCTACGACCTTCAGGGGCGCGACGTCTACGCCCGCGCGGTGTACGGCGCCCGCACCTCGATCATCGTGGGTGTGCTGGCCACGCTGGCCACCGTCCTGCTCGGCGGCCTGACGGGCGTGCTGGCGGCCTACTTCGGGCGCTGGCTCGACGCGATCATCTCCCGCGTCGGCGAGATGTTCCTCGGCCTGCCGTACGTGCTGGGCGCGATCATCATCCTCGGCACCATCGCGCCGGCCCAGTCGAACCCCGGCAAGGCGACGATCATGGCGGTCGTCATCGTCGTGCTCGCCCTGCTGGGCTGGCCGATCCTGATGCGCATCGCCCGCTCGGCCGTCATCCAGGCCAAGCACCAGGACTACGTGCAGGCCGCCAGGGCGCTCGGAGCCGGACCGCTGCGGATCATCTTCAGGCACCTCCTGCCGAACTCGCTGGCGCCGATCCTCGTGTACGCGACGATCACGATCGGCAGCTACATCGGCGCCGAGGCCACGCTGTCGCTGCTCGGCATCGGCCTGCGCTCGCCGGTCATCTCCTGGGGCATCGCGATCGCCGACCACGCCTCGTACATCAGGACCGCGCCGCACGCCATGTTCTTCCCGGCCGCGTTCCTGTCCCTGTGCGTGCTGACCTTCGTCATGCTCGGCGAAGCCGTACGCGACGCCCTCGACCCGAAGCTTCGATGAGGAGGCACAGCGAGTGACGGAAGTGCTTTCCGAGCAGGTGGGCAGAGGCTCCCACAGCGGCGCCCTGCTGGAGGTGGACGACCTCCACGTCGAGTTCCGCACCCGGGCGGGCGTGGCCAAGGCCGTCAACGGCGTGACCTACAGCGTGGACGCCGGCGAGACGCTGGCCGTGCTGGGCGAGTCGGGCTCGGGCAAGAGCGTCACCGCCCAGACCATCATGGGCATCCTCGACATGCCCCCGGGGAAGATCACCGGGGGCGAGATCCGCTTCCGGGGCGTCGACCTGCTCAAGCTCCCCGAGGACCAGCGCAGGAGGGTCCGCGGGGAGGGCATCTCCATGGTCTTCCAGGACGCGCTGTCCGCGCTGAACCCGGTCTTCCCGGTCGGCTGGCAGATCGCCGAGATGTTCCGCATGCACCGCGGCACGTCGCGGGCCGAGGCCAAGAAGAAGGCCGTCGAGCTGATGGACCGGGTCAGGATCCCGGCCGCCAAGGACCGGGTCAACGACTTCCCGCACCAGTTCTCCGGCGGCATGCGGCAGCGCATCATGATCGCCATGGCGATCGCGCTCGACCCGGAGATCCTGATCGCGGACGAGCCGACCACCGCGCTCGACGTGACCGTCCAGGCCCAGATCATGGGCCTGCTCGCGGAACTGCAGCGCGACAGCAACATGGGCCTGATCCTGATCACCCACGACCTCGGCGTCGTCGCCGACGTCGCGGACAAGATCGCGGTCATGTACGGCGGGCGCATCGTCGAGAACGCCCCGGTGCACGACCTGTACAAGAACCCGGCCCACCCCTACTCCAAGGGGCTGCTGGAGTCGATCCCCCGGGTGGACCAGAAGGGCCAGGAGCTCTACGCGATCAAGGGCCTGCCGCCCAACCTGCTGGAGATGCCGACGGGCTGCGCCTTCCACCCGCGGTGCCCGTACCGGCGGGAGAACTGCGTGACCGACGTGCCCCCGCTGTACACGATCAGTGGCACCCGCGGCAGCGCCTGCCACTACTGGAGGGAGGTCATCGATGAAGGCGAACACTGAGTCGATCCTCGAAGTCCGCGACCTGGTCAAGCACTTCCCGCTCACCCAGGGCATCGTCGTCAAGCGGCAGATCGGCGCGATCAAGGCCGTTGACGGGGTCTCCTTCGACCTGCACCGGGGTGAGACGCTCGGAATCGTCGGCGAGTCGGGCTGTGGCAAGTCCACCCTGGCCAAGCTGCTGATGGCGCTGGAGCGGCCCACGTCGGGCTCCGTGCGCGTCCACGGCAGGGACATCACCACGGCCAGGGGCGCCGAGCTCAAGCGGATGCGCCGCAACATCCAGATGGTGATGCAGGACCCCTACACCTCGCTGAACCCGCGGATGACCGTCGGCGACATCGTGGGGGAGCCGTTCGAGATCCACTCGGACGTCGTGCCGAAGGGCGGCCGGCGGCGCCGGGTGCAGGAACTGCTGGAGGTGGTCGGCCTCAACCCCGACCACATCAACCGCTACCCGCACCAGTTCTCCGGCGGCCAGCGCCAGCGCATCGGCATCGCCCGCGGCCTGGCGCTCCAGCCTGAGATCATCATCTGCGACGAGCCGGTCTCCGCGCTCGACGTGTCGATCCAGGCCCAGGTCATGAACCTGTTGGAGCGGCTGCAGAACGAGTTCGACCTCGCCTACATCTTCATCGCGCACGACCTGTCGGTGGTCCGCCACATCTCCGACCGGGTCGCGGTGATGTACCTCGGCAAGATCGTCGAGCTGGGCAGCGACGCCGAGATCTACGACAGCCCGACGCACCCGTACACCCAGGCGCTGCTGTCGGCCGTCCCGGTGCCCGACCCCGAGGGCCGGGAGACCCGCCAGCGGATCATCCTGCAGGGCGACCCGCCCTCACCGGCCAACCCGCCCTCGGGCTGCCACTTCCGCACGCGGTGCTGGAAGGCGCAGGACATCTGCGCCGAGCAGACGCCCGCGCTGGAGGCGCGCCCGGGCAGCGGCCACCCCAGCGCCTGCCACTTCGCGGAGGCCCGCGACGTGGTGAACGCCCAGTAGAACCAACCGGCCGGGTCAGCGCCCGGGCGACAGCCGTACGTGCGCGCCCGGGGGCAGACCCAGGCGGTCGGCGGCGTCGCCGGCGTTGATCGCCATCGCGACCAGGCCGGCGGAGTCGGCGAACGCCACCAGGTCGCCGGGCGGCACGGCGGTGAACGTCTCCCGGAACGGCACGGCGACCTGGCGGCGCCCGAGCCACACGGCGATGGTGTCGCCGAGCCGTACGCCGAGTTCGGCCAGGTCGGAGGCGGTGATCGACAACTGGACGTTGCCGTGCCTGTCCACCGACAGCACCTCGCCCTCGGCCGCGCCGTCGCGCAACCGGCAGGTCGGCGCGGGCAGGGTCACCAGGCGCTCCACCGGCATCGGCGGCCCCACGTCGGCGACCGCGCGTCCGGCGCACAGGTGGGCGGCCACCGGGGCGTACAGGTCCCGTCCCGGGAAGGTCGGTGAGACGCTCGCCAGGAACAGGTCCTTGTTCGTTATGTCGTAGGCCGCCTCGGCGCCTCCCGCGGCGCGGACGGCCCACGACAGGATGCCGTTGTCCGGGCCGAGGAACACCCGTCCCCCCGCCTCCACGGCGACCGCGCGCCGGTTCACGCCCACGGCGGGATCGACGACCGCGAGATGGACGCCGGCCGGCAGGTAGGGCAGGGTCTGCGCGAGGATGGCCGCGCCGCGCCGTACGTCCCCGGCGGGGACGAGATGACCCACGTCGATGATCCGAGCCTGCGGAGCGATGCCCGCGATCACGCCGTGGCACGCGGCGACGAACCCGTCCTCCAGCCCGTAGTCGGTCAGAAGCGTGATTACAGAGCTCACACCACGTGACATTACGTCCGTCCTGCCCGGCCTGAACACCCCGGGTTCGTCTCGCGGGCTTGGCATTACCATGGGACGGGCTCGCGAGCCGATCGAGGAGGAGCGGATGGACACCGAACCGGCCGGCGGCGACGGGCTCGACCTCTCGGACCGCGACCGCGAGATGCTCGCGTTCGAGCGCCAGTGGTGGCGTTACGCGGGCGCCAAGGAACAGGCGATCAGGGAGGCCTTCGGCATCTCGGCGACCCGGTATTACCAGTTACTCGGGGAGCTGATCGACCGGCCCGAGGCGCTCGAGCACGACCCCATGCTCGTCAAGCGGCTGCGCCGGATGAGAGCCGGCCGGCGGCGCGACCGCTCGGCCCGCCGCTTCGGACTGAACTCCTGATTCCCATTGGTTTCTCCCCTTCCACGCATGAGCCCCGCTCCCGGGGCATGAGGCCGTCGAGGCGTACGCACGTGACCCCCTTCGGAGTGAGGCCATGACCCTGCCCGCGCACGCAGGACTCGACGCGATCGTCGCCGATCCGGGCGGCGCCGTGATCGGGCTCGACTACGACGGCACGCTCTCCCCCGATCGTGCCCGACCCCGCCGCCGCCCGGGTGCATCCCGGCGTGCCCGGCGTGCTGGCCGCGCTCGCCCGGCTAGTGCGCGCAGTCGTGATCGTCACCGGCCGCCCGCCGCGTACGGCGCTCACCCTCGGCGAGGTCCCCGGCGGGCCGTCCCTCGCCGACGTGCCCGGCCTGGTGATCCTCGGCCACTACGGGCTGGAACGCTGGGAGGACGGCCGGGTGACGGCTCCGCCCCCGCCGCCGGGGCTCGACCTGGTCCGCGCCCGGCTGCCCGAGCTCGTGGGGGGCCTCGACGGCGCGTGGATCGAGGACAAGGACAGGGCCGTCGCCGTGCACACCCGGCGGTGCGCCGACCCCGCGGGGGCGCTGGAGGCGCTGCGCGGGCCGGTCGCGGCGCTGGCCGAGGAGGCCGGGCTGGCGGTCGAGCCGGGCCGCATGGTGCTGGAGCTGCGGCCTGCCGGAATGGACAAGGGACGGGCCCTGTCGGCCTTCCTCGCCGAGCGGGACGCCCGCTCGGTCATGTTCGTCGGCGACGACCTGGGGGACCTCGCCGCCTTCGCCGCGGTCGAGTCGGCCGGGATCCCCGGCGTACGGGTGTGCAGCGGGTCCACGGAGGTGACCGCCCTGGCGGAGCGCGCCGACGTGGTGGTGGACGGGCCCGACGGCGTCGTGGCCTTCCTCGGCGACCTCGTGGCAGGTCTCGGCAAGCCGTCTGCAAGCGGCCGGGCGTAAGGTCCGGGGCATGAGGAAGACGATCTCGGCCGCGGCGGCCGGCCTGGCCGTGCTGGCGGCGTCCCTGGCGGCTCCGGCGGCGGCGTTCGCGAACGACAGCGCGGCCACCAAGCCGCTGCACCTGCGCAAGGGCCTGACCCTCACGATCCCGTCGTCCTGGAAGGTCGACGACAGCCGCAAGGACTGGGTGCGGGTCATCACCGGCTCGTGCCCCACCAAGGGCACGGACACGTACGGCTTCCGCGACTCGGGGTGCCACAGCTTCTGGGTCATGGGGCCCGGAGCCATCAAGATCGGCCACGAGCTGTTCCAGAAGTACACGCCGGACGGCCCGTTCTACCCGGCCACCGACGTCGGGCCCTGCCCCGTCAAGAAGAACCTCTACATGGGCCAGAGCAAGCTCGCCGCGAAGGGGCTGCGGCAGGTCGGGCCGGGACACAAGGCGTACTACCGCGACTGGGCGGGGACCTGCGTGACCATGAGCTCCTACAAGGTGAAGGCGCACTACAACCAGCGCGAGTGGTACCTGCCGACGTCGAAGATCCTGGTGATCGACCAGTGGGGGACCCCGGGCCTGAGCACGATACTCAAGAACGCCACCTGGAGCTGACGCCGCATTTGGTGACCTTTTGTCTATCGGGCCGCAAGTCGTCCGCAAGCGACCGCGCCTAGTGTGCCGGACATGTTCAGAAAGACGATCTCGGCCGCGGCGGCCGGCCTGGCCGTGCTGGCGGCCACCCTGACGGCTCCGGCGGCGGCGTTCGCGAGCGAAAGCGGCGGCACCAAGCAGGTCCACCTGCGGAACGGTCTGACCCTCACGATCCCCACGTCGTGGAAGGTGGCCAAGGACGACAAGGACTGGGTGCGCGTCATCACCGGCTCGTGCCCCACCTACGGCACCGAGGACTTCGGTTTCCGCGACTGGGGGTGCCACAGCTTCTGGGTGCTGGGTCCCAAGGCGCTCAAGATCGGGCTCCGCACGTTCCAGGCGTACAAGCCGAAGTACGGCTTCGATCCCGCGACCGACGTCAGCATCTGTCCCAAGAGCTACAAGCTGTACAAGGGCGAGTGGAAGATCGCGGAGAAGGGGCTGCGGCAGGTCGGCCCCGGCCACAAGGCGGACTACCACAAGTGGGCGGCGACCTGCGTCGACAAGAAGTGGCGGGTGAAGCTGCACTACAACCAGCGCGAGTGGTATCTGCCCACGTCGAAGATCCTGGTCCTCGACCAGTGGGACAACCCGCAGCTGAGCGCGATCCTCAAGAACGCGACCTGGAACTGATCGGCCTTCAGAGTGGCCCGGACGTTCAGGAACGCGTCCTGGACGCGGCCACTCCGCCCGCGGCCATCGCGATCAGGGCGGGCGCGAGCAGGAACGCCGTGTGCGTCCCGAAACCGTCGCCCAGCGCGCCGAGCACGAACGGCCCGCTGCCCGAGCCCATGCCCGCCCAGATCGAGGCCGTGCCCGACGCCTGGTCCGGCCGGCCTCCCGACACCTCGATCATGCGCGTGAGGCCCATGGGGAACTGGACCGAGATGCCGAGCCCGCTGAGCGCGAGCCCGGCGTAGCAGACCGGCGCCGAGGTTCCCGCCCAGAACAGCGCCCAGCCCGCCAGGGTCACCCCGAGCGAGCCCAGCAGCACCGACCCCGGCGCGAAGCGCAGGGCCAGCCGGGCGCCGCCGAACCGGCCCGCGGCCATGCCGGCCAGCATCGCGCTCAGCCCGGTCGCCGCCACGCCAGCGGACAGTCCGGTCCGCTGGGAGAGCAACTCGGCGGCCCACAGGTTGAAGGCGAACTCGAGGGCCACGCAGCACAGCAGGACCGCTCCGGCGACGTGGAAGCGCCAGCCGTACGGGATTCTGCCGGAGGCCGCGGACGGCGACGGCGACCGCGGCGGAACGGGCGCCGGCGGCACCCAGACCCGGCCCATGACCAGGGCCAGCAGGAGGGTGGAGGCCACGGGCACCAACAGCGCGGGCCGCCAGCTGGCCGGCGACTCGGCCACCACGCTGAAGGCGTAGGTGGCGGCGATTCCGGCGATGACGGCGACCGCGTTGGCCTCGCTGATGACGGCCGCCCCCGCCGGGCCGTGGTGGTCGCTGAGCACCGCCATCATCACGTACAGCGCCGTCGAACCGCAGGCGCCGGCGAGCGTGAAACCGGCCAGCGTGAACGGGAGCGCGTGCCCGACCAGGACGAGGAGCACCCCGGCGTTCATCCCGGCCAAACCGGCCCAGGTGACGACGCGGCGCCCGAACCGCCTGGTCAGCGTGGGCAGGGCCAGCCCGCCGGCGATGCCGCCGAGCGCCATCCCGGTGCCGTGCAGCCCGCCGACGGCCTGGGACACGCCGAGTTCGGCGCGCAGGAGGGGCAGGGCGGCCGACATGCCGTACAGGTAGGTGGCGAAGGTGGCGAGCTGGAGATAGATCAACCAGGTGGGGCTGTCCCTGGTGACCTTTATGTTGCGGTCCAAAACCAGGCAAGGGTAGCGCAGCAGATCATCCGGGCACGAGAGCCGGTCAGCCGCCCCGTCTAGATCAGCGCGGCGAGCTGGTCCTCGAACCAGCGCTGGGGCGGCAGGGCGGTGGCGGCCTCCCGCAGCCGCAGGCCGCGCGTGAGCCGCTCCTGCTCCGGCAGCGTCAGCGCCTCGTGCAGCGCCGCCGCCGTGCCGGACACGTCGTAGGGGTTGACGAGCAGGGAGTCGGCCCCCAGCTCGGCCGCCGCGCCGGCCTCGCGGGACAGCACCAGCGCGCACCGGGGCGACAGGATCGGGCCCTCCTTGGCCACCAGGTTCATGCCGTCCCTGATCGGGTTGACGAGCAGCACGTCGGCCAGCCGGTAGGCGGCCAGCGAGCGCGGGTAGTCGTCGTTCACGTTGAGGATCAGCGGGTCCCAGTCCTCGGTCGCGTACTCGTCCTCGATCTCCTTGGCGCAGCGCTGCACGGCCGCCGTGTACTCGCGGTATTCCGGCAGGTCGTGCCGCGAGGGATAGGCGAACGCGAGGTGGACGACCCGGCCGTGCCACTCGGGATGGGCGGCCAGGAACTCCTGGTAGGCCCGCAGGCCGCGCACGATGTTCTTGGAAAGCTCGGTGCGGTCGATGCGCACGATCAGCTTGCGATCGCCCACGAGGTCCCTGATCACGGTCATGTGCGACTCGACGTCCGGCTCGCCCGCCCGGGCGAGCAGCGCCTCGCCGTTCACCCCCAGCGGGTGGACGCCGATCCTGGTGGTCCGCCCTTCGTACGTCACCGTGCGGGCGGCGTGGTCCGCCCGGGCCCCGAGCAGCGTCTCGCAGCAGTCCATGAAGGCGCGGGCCCAGCGCGCGGTGAGGAACCCGGCGTGGTCGGCGCCGAGGATGCCGGTCAGCACCTCGGCCACGACGTCCTCGGGCAGCAGCGCGAAGTATTCGGGCGGCGCCCAGGGCGTGTGCGAGAAGTGGGCGATGCGCAGGTCGGGCCGCTCGACCCGGAGCATCGCCGGGGTCAGCGTCAGGTGGTAGTCCTGCACCATGACGCGCGCCCGGTGGGCCGCCTCCTCGGCCAGGGCCAGCGCGAAGGCCCCGTTGTACGTGCGGTACGACTCCCACTCGCGGCGGAACCGCGTGCCGAACTCGGGGGAGAAGGGCGTGTTGTAAAGCAGGTGGTTGACGAACCAGAGAGTCGAGTTGGCCACGGCGTTGTAGGCCCGGTGGAAGACCGCGGGCGGGATGTCCAGCATGCGGATCGGCCCCGTCTCGAACGCCCGGTCGAGCCGCCCGCCGGGCGCGTGACGCACCGCGCCCCGGTCACCGTCCGACAGCGCCGCGCAGACCCACAGGACGTCGGTGTCCTTGACCACCTCGGACAGGCCGGAGACGAGTCCGCCGCCGCCCCTGCGCATGGTCAGGCCGCCGTCGTCCGACAGCGTGAAGGACACCGGACCCCGGTTGGACGCGATCAGAACGGTGCTGCTCATCTTGGGGTTCCCTCGATCAGAGCGGGCGCGCATGCCGGAAGATTAATAAAAGCCGACCTCCGTCAATAGGATGTCAACCGATCGCGGGAGGGCTGAATACGGCATGGCACTGGACGACACGACCGAGGACCTGGCCCGATCGGCTGCCCAGGGGGACCACCGCGCGCTCGGTGAACTGCTGCGGCGCATCGAGCCCGACGTGTTGCGGCACTGCGAGCGCCTTCTACCGTATCGGCAGGACGCCGAGGAGGCCGCGCAGGACACGCTGCTCGCCGTGGCGCGCAACATCGCGAGGTTCGAGGGGCGGGCCAAGTTCAGCACCTGGCTGCACATCGTGACCGTGAACTGCGCCAGGACCACCTACCGCTCGCTCAAGCGGCGCTCGTCGGAGCAGGCGGAGGAACTGCCCGAGCAGCGGCCCGATCCCCGGCGGGTGAGCGTCATCGCCGGGTCGCGGCTCGACCTGCTCGACGCGATGGAGGCGCTGGAGGCCGAGCGGCCCGACCTCGCCCAGGCGCTCGTGCTGCGCGACATCTGCCAGCTCGACTACGCGGAGGTCGCCGACCAGCTCAAGATCCCCCTCGGAACGGTCAAGTCCCGTATCCACCAGGCGCGCAAGTACGTGCAGAGCGCACTCGGCGAGGCGTACGGCTGATACGAAACGTCTCGCCATGTGAGACGTCGGAACGGACACCGGGGACGCCGGGGTACAGTGCTAGAGACCTTTCTCGGAAGGTCCTACAACTGAACATGCTCATCCAGAGGGGTGGAGGGACCGGCCCTGCGAAGCCCCGGCAACCTCCCCGGTGTCGAACTCGTGCCCACGAGGCCCGGCCGGGACAGGTGCCAATTCCGGCTCGCGGCCAAGGTGGTCGCGAGCGAAGATGAGGGAAAGGCCTCGCTTCATGGCGCACACCAGCACTGCCGCTAACACTGCCGCGAACACCGTCGAGTTCGGCCCCGCCACCGGCCTTTCGTGTCGCGAATGTGGCGCTCTTTACGACCTCGGTCCGATTTTCGCCTGTACGGAGTGTTTCGGCCCCCTTGAGGTGGCGTACGACTTCGGCGAGGTTCGCCGGGAGGACATCGAGTCCGGCCCGGCGAACATCTGGCGGTACCGCTCCCTGCTCCCCGTTCCCGCCGGCGTGGCGGCCAAGCCCAACCTCCAGCCCGGCTGGACCAAGCTCGTGAAGGCCGACAGGCTGGCGGCCGAGCTGGGCCTGCGGTCGCTTCACGTCAAGGACGACTCCGGCAACCCGACCCACTCCTTCAAGGACCGGGTCGTCGCGATCGCGCTTGAGGCCGCGCGCAACTTCGGCTTCCACACCCTGTCGTGCTCCTCCACCGGCAACCTCGCCGGCGCGGTGAGCGCGGCCGCCGCCCGGGCCGGGCTGGACTCCTGCGTGTTCATCCCCTCCGACCTGGAGCCGGCCAAGGTCACCATGGCCGCCGTGTACGGTGGCCGCCTGGTCGCCATCGACGGCAACTACGACGAGGTCAACCGCTTCTGCTCCGAGCTCATCGGTGACGAGCTGGGCGAGAAGTGGGGCTTCGTCAACGTCAACCTCCGGCCCTTCTACGCCGAGGGCTCCAAGACGC
Source organism: Microbispora sp. GKU 823 (assembly GCF_002027145.1). Classification (NCBI taxonomy): domain Bacteria; kingdom Bacillati; phylum Actinomycetota; class Actinomycetes; order Streptosporangiales; family Streptosporangiaceae; genus Microbispora; species Microbispora sp. GKU 823. The sequence goes on from NZ_MWJN01000086.1 coordinate 24,660, forward strand.
TGGCGTACGAGATCGCCGAGCAGCTCGGCTGGCGGCTGCCCGACCAGATCGTCATCCCGGTGGCCTCCGGCTCTCAGCTCACCAAGATCGACAAGGGTTTCCGTGAGCTGATCAAGCTGGGGCTGGTCGAGGAGCGGCCCTACCGGATCTTCGGGGCGCAGGCCGAGGGCTGCTCGCCGGTCTCCCGGGCGTTCAAGGCCGGGCAGGACGTGGTGCAGCCGGTGCGGCCCGACACCATCGCCAAGTCCCTGGCGATCGGCAACCCCGCGGACGGGCCGTACGTGCTCGACATCGCGCGGCGGACGGGCGGCGCGGTGGAGGACGTGAACGACCAGGAAGTGGTCGAGGCCATCCGCCTGCTGGCCAGGACCGAGGGCGTCTTCGCCGAGACCGCGGGCGGCGTCACGGTCGGCGTGCTCCGCAAGCTGGTGCGCGAGGGCCGTCTCGACCCCGACGCCGAGACCGTGGTGCTGAACACCGGCGACGGGCTGAAGACACTCGACGCGGTGTCCGAGCACGCCCGTCCCGCCGCCGTCATCCGTCCCTCTCTCGACGCGTTCCGTGCGGCATTCGCCAACTGAAAGCGTTTCAAAAGGCCCATCGGTAGTAAGAAAGCGAGCGAACAATGAGCGTTTCCGTGCGGATTCCGACGATTCTCCGGACGTACACCAACGGAGCCGCGGAGGTGAGCGGGGAGGGGGGAACGCTCCGGGAGGTCCTGCAGAAGCTGGACGCGGACTACCCCGGCATCGGCGGGCGCATCCTGGATGAGACGGGTAAGATCCGGCGTTTTGTCAACGTCTACGTCGGGGAAGAGGATGTCCGATTCGCCGACGGTCTGGACACCGCCACGCCGGACGGGGTGCAGATTTCGGTCATCCCCGCCGTCGCCGGAGGCTGAGCCGCCGCGCCGGGGCCGAGCACCTGACATGCACTTCTGTCGGTGAAGAAGTCATGCGGTGCCATGGCAAATGGTGCAGCTCTCAACTATTCAACAGCAAAGTGAATATTCTTCGATCCCGCTTTGAGCGAACGCCAAGTAGTAGTTTGCGGATTGACTCTGTTGTCCTACGCCTTGACACGGGTATGGTCGAGGACGATCGACAAAACCGGGGGCTTCTTGGGTGTGGTCCCCAGCCCAGCAAGAGGAGTCGGAAGTGGCGCAGGGCACCGTCAAATGGTTTAACGCGGACAAGGGCTACGGCTTCATCGCGGTAGACGGTGGTAAGGACGTGTTCGTCCATTACTCGGCAATCCTGATGGACGGCTACAAGGCCCTCGAGCAGGGTCAGCGGGTTGAGTTCGACATCACGCAGGGTCAGAAGGGCCCGCAGGCGGAAGCCGTACGGGCCGTCTGATCCCGTCATCGACCTTGGAAGGCCCGGCGCGCGGACACCGCGTGCCGGGCCTTCCGCGTGTCTCCCGCTTCGCTCGGTGTCTCCCGCTTCGCTCGTAGGCTCGCTCGGTGTCTCCCGCTTCGCACTGGTCTGGGCATACCGTCCAAGCTGGTCAGAACGGCTTCCGCTTGCACTCTCAGGGGTAGAGTGCTAAATACTTGTTTGGCACTCTGAGGTCGAGAGTGACAACAACCGGGATCGGGGCGATGGGGCCCGCGCAGGGATAGCGGGTCCAAGCCGTCGCGGGCGTCGGCTCGGTCCGTTGAAGACACCCTGCTACTGGGAGGTCTAGCCTAATGGCAGCCAAGATGATCGCGTTTGACGAGGACGCCCGGCGCGGTCTCGAGCGCGGTATGAACCAGCTCGCCGACGCCGTGAAGGTGACCCTCGGCCCCAAGGGCCGCAACGTCGTGCTGGAGAAGAAGTGGGGCGCCCCCACGATCACCAACGACGGTGTCTCCATCGCCAAGGAGATCGAGCTCGAGGACCCGTGGGAGAAGATCGGCGCCGAGCTCGTCAAGGAAGTCGCGAAGAAGACCGACGACGTCGCCGGTGACGGCACCACGACGGCCACCGTGCTCGCCCAGGCGCTGGTCCGCGAGGGTCTGCGCAACGTGGCCGCCGGTGCCAACCCGATGGCGCTGAAGAAGGGCATCGAGGCCGCCGTCGAGCGCGTCAGCGAGGAGCTGTCGAAGCTCGCCAAGGACGTGGAGACCAAGGAGCAGATCGCTTCCACCGCCTCCATCTCCGCCGCCGACACCGAGATCGGCGCCCTCATCGCCGAGGCGATGGACAAGGTGGGCAAGGAAGGCGTCATCACCGTCGAGGAGAGCAACACCTTCGGCCTGGAGCTGGAGCTCACCGAGGGCATGCGCTTCGACAAGGGCTACGTGTCCGGCTACTTCGTGACCGACCCCGAGCGCATGGAGGCGGTCTTCGAGGACCCGTACATCCTGATCGTCAACTCCAAGGTCTCGGCGAACAAGGACCTGCTCCCGCTGCTCGACAAGGTCGTGCAGTCCGGCAAGCCGCTGGTCATCATCGCCGAGGACGTCGAGGGCGAGGCCCTGGCCACCCTGGTCGTCAACAAGATCCGCGGCCTGTTCAAGTCCGTGGCCGTCAAGGCTCCGGGCTTCGGCGACCGCCGCAAGGCCATGCTGGGTGACATCGCCATCCTCACCGGTGGCCAGGTCATCTCCGAGGAGGTCGGTCTCAAGCTCGAGAACGCCACCCTCGACCTGCTCGGCCGCGCCCGCAAGGTCGTCGTCACCAAGGACGAGACCACGATCGTCGACGGCGCCGGTGACGCCGAGCAGATCGCCGGCCGGGTCAACGAGATCCGCGCCGAGATCGAGCGCACCGACTCCGACTACGACCGCGAGAAGCTCCAGGAGCGCCTCGCCAAGCTGGCCGGCGGCGTCGCCGTCATCAAGGCCGGCGCGGCCACCGAGGTCGAGCTCAAGGAGCGCAAGCACCGCATCGAGGACGCCGTCCGCAACGCGAAGGCCGCGGTCGAGGAGGGCATCGTCCCCGGCGGTGGCGTGGCTCTGCTGCAGGCCGGCGCCAACGCGTTCGACAAGCTCGAGGTCAACGGCGACGAGGCCACCGGTGCCGCGATCGTCCGCAAGGCGCTCGAGGAGCCGCTGAAGCAGATCGCCGTCAACGCCGGCCTCGAGGGCGGCGTCGTGGTGGAGAAGGTCCGCAACCTCCCGGCTGGTGAGGGCCTCAACGCCGCGACCGGCGAGTACGTCAACATGTTCGAGTCCGGCATCATCGACCCGGCCAAGGTCACCCGCTCGGCGCTGCAGAACGCGGCGTCCATCGCGGCGCTGTTCCTGACGACCGAGGCCGTCATCGCCGAGAAGCCCGAGAAGGAGAAGGCCCCCGCCATGCCCGGCGGCGGCGACATGGACTTCTGATCCATCTGCCTGCTTCGTCTCAACGGAAGGGCGGTTCCCCCTCGGGGGAGCCGCCCTTTCCCGTTGTAGCGCCTCAGGTGAGGCGCCTGACCCAGCGGGCGCAGTCGGTCTGCATCGCGTATCCCGCCGCCGTCCAGGCGTGGTGCGCCAGGGCGTTGTCGTGCAGGACCATCGCGTCCGCGCGGAACGCGCCGAACTTCCTGAACCGCTCCTCGGCGGCCCGGATCAGCCGCGATCCGATGCCCATGCGCCGGTGGGCCGGGTCCACGGCGAGCCGGTAGAGGTGGGCGCGCCAGCCGTCCCACCCGGCGATGAGCGTGCCGGCGATTCGGCCGTCGATCTCGGCGATGAGCAGCGCCTCGGGGTCGCGCTCGATCAGAGCCACGACCTTGCCGGCGTCGTCGTGCCTGTCGGTGTTCTCCGCGGCGTCCAGCCAGAACCGCAGCACGGCGGGGACGTCGTCGAGCGCTCCGTGGCGGATGCGTACATCGGGCGGGTTCATCGCAGTTCCTCGGGCAGGTCACGGCTGTGCAGGACGGTCAGTGACGTTACCGCCCGGGTGAGGACCACGTAGAGGCGGGCGAGGCCGCGCTCCTCGGCCTCCGCGATCGCGGCCGGCTCGGCGACGATCACGTGGTCGTACTCCAGGCCCTTGGCGAGCGTCGCCGGTACCAGCAGCACCCGGTCGTCGCCCGTCGAGTCGGGGCCGAGCACCGTGTGCGGCACCGCGGCGGCCTCCAGGGCCGCCGAGAGCGCGGGAAGACCGGAGTCGGCCGCGATGACGCCGATGGAGCCCTCCTGCGCCAGGGCCTGCCGTACGGCCTCGGGAAGGGCGGCGGCGACGTCGGTCTCGCGGCGTACGGACAGGGAGCCGGCGCCGGGACGCAGCGAGCGCGGCGGGGCGAGCTCCGGCGCCACGGAGGGCAGCAGCCGCGCGGCGAAGTCGAGGACCTCGCGGGGCACGCGGAAGCCGAGCGTGAGCTCGGTGACCTCGCCCGAGGGCTGGCCGAGGTGGTCGAGCACGGTCTTCCACGAACGCGCCGACCAGGGCGTGGTGCCCTGCGCGAGGTCGCCGAGCACGGTCGCCGAGCCGGTGCGGCAGCGGCGTCCGAGCGCGCGCAACTGCATCGCCGACAGGTCCTGCGCCTCGTCCACCACGAGGTGTCCCTGCGACGGCGTCCGCTCGATCAGGTCGCCGAGTTCGTCCAGCAGCGCCGCGTCGGCGGCCGTCCACTTGGCCGACCGGTGCGACTTGTACGGCTTGCGCCACACGATGAGCTGCTGCTCCTCCGGGGAGAGGTCCGACCGGGCCGCCTTGGCCAGGAACTCGGGGTCCGACAGCAGCCGGAACAGCACCTGCTCGGGGGTGAGCTTCGGCCAGACGGCGTCGAGCACGGCCTTGACCGGCTTCGACCGGGCCACCGCGTCCTGCACCCGGTCGTCGGGCGACTCGCCGCGCCGTTCCATCTGCACGAGCACGGCGTGGGCGAGCCGCTGGGCCAGGGTGGTGCGGCCCGGGCCGTACCTCGTCGTGCCGCGCAGCGAGGCGACGATCTCACGCACCTCGTGATCGGCCACCCGGTAGCGGTTGATGCCCTTGGTGAACAGCACCCCTTCGGCCGGCTTGGTGACGTGCAGCCACAGCGCCCGCTTGACGACCTCGGCCATGCGGGCGTCGCCCTTCACGGCGGCCACCGCGGGATCCTCGGGATGGGCATGGCCGCCCAGGACGCCGGCCACCGTCGTCTGGTCGACCTTCACCTCGCCGAGCGCGGGCAGCACCGAGGAGATGTAGGAGAGGAAGGCCCGGTTGGGCCCGACGATCGTCACGCCGGAGCGTGACAGCTTCTCCCGGTGGGTGAACAGCAGGTAGGCCGCGCGGTGCAGGCCCACGGCCGTCTTGCCGGTGCCCGGCGCGCCCTGCACGCAGACGGTCACGCCGAGGTCGGCGCGGACGATCTCGTCCTGGTCGGGCTGGATGGTCGCCACGATGTCGCGCATCGGGCCGGTGCGGGGCCGCTCGATCTCCTCGGTCAGCAGCCTGCTCTGCCCGAGCGTTCGGCCGTCGAGTGGTTCGTCCTCGTACGCGGTGAGGTCGCCGCCCTGGTAGCCGAACCTGCGGCGCAGCGCGATCCCCATGGGGTCGGCGGGACTGGCCTGGTAGAAGGCGCGCGAGATCGGGGCGCGCCAGTCGATCACGAGGGGCCGGCTGCTCTCGTCGTGGACGTGCCTGCGGCCGACGTAGACCGTGCTCGGCAGGTCGTCGCCGGCCGCGCGGTCCAACCGGCCGAAGAACAGCGGCGCGTCGGGGTGGTCGGCCAGTGCGGCCACCCGCTGGTCGAGCAGGCCCTGCAGGACCTGCTGGGACACCCAGTCGCCGGCGGCGTCGGCCGACAGCGACTGCGCGTGCTCACGCATCGCTCGCAGCGCGGCGCGGGAGGCCGCGAGATGGGCGCGCTCGGCTTCGAGCACATTTCCGGGCATGCGGAAGCTCCTCCGGGCATGACGGGGACAGGACTGGTGGAAGCGGGAAGCACAAGAGCTTAGCGATGGGCACCGCAATGCCGAAACGGTATTTCTCTCGCGTGTCGCCGTTTCCCCGGGCGGGTATCTGTACCCGGGTGACGCGCACCGTGGTTCCTCCGGCGATCCAGGCGGCGGCGAGCCTGCTGCTCGCCACGCTGTGGGGGTTCGCGGTCTTCGGCGACTGGAGCAGGCAGGCCTTCTGCGTGACGAGCCTGGGACCGTCGCCGGACTGCGCGGACCGGATCGCCTCGGTGATCGCGCTGTCCGTGATGGTCGCGGTGGTCGCGGCGTGCGCCACCGGGGTCGCCTGGCTCGCCAGGCGCGAGTCCCTGTACGGCGTCGCCGTGGGGGCCTGGGTCGTCGCGCTCGTGGTGCTGTTCGTCGGCGGCCTGGCCGCCCAATGACCGCGTCCCGGTGATCGGCGCGGAAAGCTTTCCGGCGCTGACGATGGAGCGCTCCATGGTCAGGCCGCCGGGGAAACGACATGCAGTAGTGGGGTGATTTGTCCCGATATGGCGCTTTATATGAGCCGTGCGTGCTCAAGGGCGAGGTAGCGGGCAGCGAGAAACCAGGAGCAAGACGAAAAATGCGCATATTGCGTGATTCGCCTTGTCTGCTGGGTATTGCCGCCATCACGACTGCATCATGGACGGGTAAGGCGCGAGGGGGTGATGTGGTGACAAGGCCCAAGGGCATCTCCTGGACCTAGTGACGCCGCCGGTCCGGGCGAAGACCGGCGGGAGGGATCACTCGGGGGCCTGGATCTTGCCGATGCCGAGTGTGGTGACGGTGGGTAGCAGGCCCGCCTCGAACACGGCCCCGAGCAACGGCAGGTTGAGCTCGGCCAGCCGCTCGGCCCCTGCCTCGCCGAGCGCCCGCCACGGGCCCGCCGCCAGCTCGTCGGTCATGCGCTCGACCTGGTCGCGCAGCGCCCGCCCCGCCGGGGTGGCCGTCCCCTCGCCGTCGATCAGCCCGCGTCCGGCGAGCCGGTCGCGGGCGGCGGCCCATTCCTCGTCGCTCCAGCCGCGGCCGGCGAAGTTCTCGGCCGGGGCCGCCCCGACTGCGGCGAAGGAGACCAGGGCCTCGCAGGCGTCCAGGCCGGCGGCGTGCAGGGCCGTCAGGTGCCCGTCGCCGCGGTGCTCGCGCAGCACCGTGTACGCCTGCCACAGCGCCACGTGCGGTTCCTCCGCCCAGGGGAGGTCGAGGTTGGCCGCGGCGAGCGGCCGGTGGGCGACGTCCACGCTCTCCGCCGCCCTGATCGCCAGCTCGGCCGCCTCCTTGACGCCGTCGTCGATCCGGTCGCCGAGGAGCCCGCGCAACGTCCGGTCCATCGCCCGCAGCCGCGCCTCCAGCACCTGTGCGGGCGTCGCGGTCTCCCAGACGCCCGGCACGTACTCGGCGATCATGCTCGGGCTGAAGCTGTAGTAGGTGGCGGCCACCAGGGCGGGTCCCGCCGCGCCCAGCGGCGCGGTGCGCCAGGCGAAGTAGCTCGGCCAGCGCGTCGTGACGTCGTAGCCGAGCGCGGCGGCCTCCTCGAAGGCCTCCGGGCTGAAGTAGAGCGTGGCGTGGACCGGCTCGATCTGATGCCACATGGTGCGGGCCAGGCGTACGGACATGCCTCAAACCTCACTGTCTAGTTAAGCTACGACAGTGACGATAGAGCCATGGCGCATCACTGGTCAATCCGAGATAGACAGTTATGTCGGGAGCAGGGTGGAACTCGCCGTCCTCCTGGTGAACGCCCTCGCCGCCGAGTCGGTGCACGGACGCCCTGTCACACCGCCGCAGACGGGCGCCGAACGGCTCGCCGCGATCCACGCCGGCCTCGCCGCCGCCGGTCGCCCTCCGAGCGGGCTCACGGCGGCCGACGCCGATCGGCTCGCGGAGGTCGCCGCCGAGCTGCGCCCGCTGTACGGCGCGGGGGACCGCCTGCCCGAGGCGGCCGAACGGCTCAACGACCTCCTGGCGCGGCACGGCGCCGTGCCCACCCTGGTACGGCGACCCGGGAAAGCCGCTCCAGCTGGCCTTCCACCGGCCGGGCGCGACGCTCGTGGACGCCTGGGCCGCCGACATGGGCACCGCGCTGGCCATGGTCATCGGGGTGGGCCAGGGGGCGCGGCTCGGCGCCTGCCAGGCCGCGTCGTGCTCCCTGGTCTTCTTCGACACCACGCGCAACGCCTCGCGCCGCTTCTGCGATCTGTCCTGTCAGAACCGGGCCAAGGCCAGCGCCTACCGCGCCCGGCGCCGTACGTGACCGGAGGAGGTCAGCGCGCCGGGTCCTCCTCGCCCACGTCGTCGGCGTCGATGATGTGGTAGGCGTACCCCTGCTCGGCGAGGAACCGCTGCCGGTGCGCGGCGAACTCCTGGTCGACCGTGTCGCGGCTGACCACCGAGTAGAACCGCGCGCCGCCGCCGTCCGCCTTGGGGCGCAGCACCCGGCCGAGCCGCTGGGCCTCCTCCTGGCGCGAGCCGAACGTGCCGGAGACCTGGATCGCCACCGCCGCCTCGGGCAGGTCGATGGAGAAGTTGGCGACCTTCGAGACCACCAGCACCCGGATCTCCTTGTCGCGGAACGCCTGGAACAGGCGCTCGCGCTCCTTGACCTTGGTCTCGCCCTTGATGACCGGCGCGTTCAGGTGCTCGCCCAGCTCGTCGAGCTGGTCGATGTACTGCCCGATGACCAGCACCTGCTCGTCCGCGTGCCGCCGCACCAGCGCCTCGGTCACCCTCGTCTTGGCGGGGGTGGTCGAGCAGAACCGGTAGCGCTCGTCGCTCTCGGCCATGGCGTAGGCCAGCCGCTCGTCGTCGCTCAGCGTCACCCGCACCTCGACGCACTCGGCGGGGGCGATGTAGCCCTGGTTCTCCATCTCCTTCCAGGGCGCGTCGTACCGCTTCGGCCCGATGAGCGAGAAGACGTCGCCCTCCCGGCCGTCCTCGCGTACGAGCGTGGCGGTGAGGCCGATGCGCCGGCGGGCCTGCAGGTCCGCGGTCATCCGGAAGATCGGCGCGGGCAGCAGGTGGACCTCGTCGTAGACGACGAGCCCCCAGTCGCGGGCGTCGAACAGCTCGAGGTGCCGATAGGTGCCCTGCCGCCGGGTCGTCATGACCTGGTAGGTGGCGATCGTGACCGGGCGGATCTCCTTCTTGGTGCCGGTGTACTCGCCGATCTCGTCCTCGGTCAGCGAGGTGCGCCTGAGCAGCTCCTGCTTCCACTGGTGGGCCGAGACCGTGTTGGTGACCAGGATCAGCGTGGTCGCCCGGGCGTGCGCCATCGCCGCCGCACCCACGATCGTCTTGCCCGCGCCGCACGGCAGCACCACGACGCCGGAGCCGCCGTGCCAGAACGCGTCGGCCGCCTCCTTCTGGTACGGCCGCAGCGACCAGCCGTCCTCGCGCAGGTCGATGGGGTGGTGCTCGCCGTCGACGTATCCGGCCAGGTCCTCGGCCGGCCAGCCGAGCTTGAGCAGCGTCTGCTTGATGTTGCCGCGCTCCGAGGGGTGCACGGCCACGATATCGGCGCCGAAGCGCTCCCCGACCAGCGGCTGGATCTTCTTGGAGCGCAGCACCTCCTCCAGCACGGCGCGGTCGGTGCTGGTGAGCACCAGGCCGTGGATGGGGTGCTTCTCCAGCCGCAGCCTGCCGTACCGCGCCATGGTCTCGGCGACGTCCACGAGCAGCGCGTGCGGCACGGGATAGCGGCTGAAGCCGATCAGCGCGTCGACCACCTGCTCGGCGTCGTGCCCGGCGGCCCGGGCGTTCCACAGCGCGAGCGGGGTGACCCGGTAGGTGTGGACGTGCTCGGGGGCGCGTTCGAGTTCGGCGAACGGCGCGATGGCCTTGCGGCACTCGTCCGCCCTGGGGTGGTCGACCTCCAGCAGCAGCGTCTTGTCGGACTGGACGATCAGCGGCCCGTCACTCAATGCCTGCTCCCCCTCGTACGGCTACCGCATATCAAACACGAGGCCGGGCCGAATCAGTCCCAGTCGCGGGAATCAGTCGTCGAGGTAGCCGTTGACCCCGGCCCAGATGACCGCACCGATCCCGAGCACGAACAGGACGACGTTGATGCCGATGGCGATCCACGTCCACTTCAGCAGCTTGCGGGACTGGTCCGGCTGGGTGTCCACCTTGCTGAGCGCGATCCCGGACAGGATCGCCCCGGCGATGCCGCCGAGGGAGATGTAGCAGCTCAACGCCAGCACGAGGCTGATGACGAGGGCCACGATCGCGTGCGTGCGCGGGCCCTCCTGCCTCGGCGGGTAACCGCCGGGCGGGTAGTAGCCGTACTGCTGCTGGTAGGGGTTCGGCCCCGGCTGGCCGTACTGGCCCGGCTGGCCGTACTGACCGTGTTGCCCGTACTGCTGGTTGGGGTCGGGTCCCGGCGGCGGGCCGTACGGCCCGTACTGCTGCTGGCCGTAGGGGTTGGCGCCGGACGGCGGCCCATAGGGGTTGGACGGGGGGGTCTGCCAATCCTGGGGTCCCTGCCCCGGCTGCTCTGGAGTCGTCACCCTGAAATCCTTTACTACGGGGGACCTCAAGGTTTACCACGGATGAGTCATCGGCCGATCTCGGCGATGCCGGTGATGCGGTGCAGGGCGAAGCGGTGGACCGTCGCCCGGGTCTCGTCGTACGCGGTGAGGTAGCCGCCCTCCATCCGGGCCGGTTCGAGGATGCGGCTGGTGGCGTGTCCCTGCGAGTCGAGGTAGCCGATCCACACCCGCGACCCCTGCCGGATGGCCTCCTGGAGCGCGCTGATCGTGGCGGTCGCGGGGGAGCGGGGCACCTGGCCCTCCGGCGCCTCCACGGGCCGCCGCCGATCGTCCCCCGCCCGCATCGCCCGCACGGCCGCGGCGACCACCTCGGGGTCGGGCGCGGTGCTCGCGGACACCCGGGCGGTGAGCTGTCCCTCGGTCCGCCGGGCGTCGGCCCGCGCGACGACCACGTCGCCCTCCAGCGACTCGGCCACCGGCGCGTACCCCATCGCCCGCAGCGAGTCGACCAGCGCGGCCCGGGACGTCTTGGAAGCCAGCACGGTCGGCGCGAGCCGCCGAAACCGCAGTAGGTGGGCCCGCTTGTCGGCGAGCACCTCGTCGAGCAGGGCCGGGTCGTCGCACCGGACATAGGCCGACGCCGAGCCGACCCGGATCCGCCCGTGGCGGCGGGCGACATCGGTGACCAGATACCTCAGCGGCTGCGGGACCGGGGTCGCCGAGTGGCGTTCCAGCACGGCGAGCAGGTCGTCGGCCGAATGCCCCGCGTCGAGCGCCCGGCGGACCGACTGCTCGGAGAAGCGGTACACCGTCGCCCCGCCCTTGCTCTCCACGTCGGCCATGAGCGCGAGCCTGCGGCCGAGTTCGGTGGTCAGCGGGCCCGGCGCCACGGCCGTGAGGTCGGCCTGCAGCAGCACGTGGTCGACCGCCTCGGGCAGCAGCGGGCCGAGCAGCCCGGCCGCCGTGCCGTCGCCCCGGGCCACGGCCCGGCCGTGTGAGGACGGCACGCCGAGCCCGGTCACCCCGATGTGCTCGGCCTCGCGCAGCGCGAAGCGTACGAGCCGGTCGCGCAGCGCGGGACGGCGGCGGGGCTGCTCCCAGGCGAGCCGGGCCAGCACGGACTCGGGCGTCGGCGCGAGGCCGGGCGGGGCCGACTCCAGCACGGCGAGCGTGCGCGCCCGCGTCTGAGCGGCCCCCGGCCTGCGCAGATCGGGATGGAGGGCGTTCAGTGGGCGGTCGCGGTCGTCCCGCTCGCCGATCAGCCCCGGGCGCGTTCCATCACGGCCCACGCGTCGGCGAGCACCGCCCAGCGGTCCTCGGTGGCCTTGATCCGCCAGCCGTCGTAGCCGCCCGTCGGCAGCCATTCCCCCTCGCCCGCCGCGACCAGCCCGGCCGCGTGCGCGACCTCGACGACCAGCCCCGCCGCCCACTCCGGCAGGTCGAGGAGCTGGGCCGTCCGCCTGAGGTCGCGTACGGCGAGGCCGCCCGCGCGCAGCACGCCCGGCGGGTCCACGCTCCACACCTCGCACAGCTCCTCGACCGTGCGCACGAACGTGAACGCCTGCCCGGCGGCCGTGCGGTCGGCCAGGTCCTGGTCGCGTGACGGGCCCTCCAGGGCGGGCGGGCCGGGGGACAGGTCGCGGTGCACGCGGCCGTCGCGGCAGCACGAGGGCGACCTCGGCGGGGAAGCCGCGACGGTCTCCTCCCGGTCGCGCCGAGCGAGCCCGCGGGCCAGCAGTTGCTCGATG